>JAUNXF010000021.1 GCA_030539935.1 Methanobrevibacter sp. | reverse complement strand
TTTATAAAATTATTTCTCATAGTTTTCTAAAAACCATTTTTTCCTAAAATATATTTGTTTTTGAATAAAATTCATAAAATTAAAGTATTAATGAAAAAAATTGGATATAATGTAGCAATTTTTATATAATTTATAATATATAGATATTATCAACTTAAGATTCTATGGAGAAAGTGTTATGAAGAACCAAAGATACTTTTTTTTAGTACTGATATTCATTCTTTGCATAATCAGCATCTCCGCAGTTAGTGCAGCGACTGACTCTGCAAGTGATATTGTTAGTGCTAATGATGACCAAATGCTTATTTTAGATGAAAGCATCGATGATGATGTTTCAACAAGTATTAATGATGATGAACTTATTTTAGAAGAGAACAATGCCAATGCTTTAGATAGCAAGAGCAATATCGAAACAACAAATATAGACGAAAAAAATAGCCAATGTGGGGATAATGAAATCCTTACAGCGCCAAATGCAAAAAATTTCACTGATTTGAACAGAACAATCAATGGAAATAACAATGCTACAATCTATTTAAACGATGAATTTACATATGATTCCAGCTATGATTCCATACTAATAGAAGGCATTAACATCAATCGCACAGTTACAATCGAAGGTAATCATCACACAATAAATGGAAATAACGAAGCTAGAATGTTCCATATACAATCTGGTGGAAATGTAACCATTAAGAATATTAATTTTATTAATGGTTATTGTGATGAAGATTTTGTACATACCGGACATTATGGTGGAGCGGTATATTGCGAAGGCAGTTTTACCGCAATCAACTGTACCTTCACAAGCAACAAGGGATACTTCGGTGGAGCAATGTACGATGGTGTTGCAATCAACTGTACCTTCACAAGCAATAGCGGAGTCACTGGTGGAGCAATATACAATGGCGTTGCAATCAACTGTACCTTCACCGGCAACACCGCAGAAAGCGGAGCAGCAATGAAATTTGGATATCAAATTCTTTGTAATCAATTAGATGAGAACGCTTACGACGAAACAACTACTATCACTCCTAAACTATCTGTGGAATATGACATATTTAAACCCCACTCTTCAGAAAAACTAACCTTTTATCTGACATATGAATTAGACGGCATAGTCTATAGTTTAGATGGTTACAATACATCAATCAACCTCACCCAAAACGGCAATAATTTAGGCACTTATTATGCTTTAAGTGGTGAAGATGGAGGATGGATTGTTGATAGGGATTATGGATTGTACAACCTTACTTTTAGCATAAAGAACACTCCTTTCGAGCCGGTCATAACAATAAAAGTTCCTGAAGATTCATCATTTTCAGCTTTAAGTAGAATCATAAAGGACAATAATGGAAATGAAATCACATTAAACAAAACCTACACCTACAATCCAACATATGATTATGATTTAAAAGATGGAATAATCATCGACCATGCAGTGACCATCAATGGAAATAACCATACAATAAATGGATTGCACGAAGCACGCATATTCAATATAACAGGCCCTGATGTTACAATAAATAACATTACCTTTATAAATGGATATGTTAAAAAAATAGATACTATTGATGAGGAGGATTATAGTAAGGGTCATGGAGGAGCAATCAACTGTATAGGTGACCGCTGCACTATAAAAAACTCAAAATTCATAAACAACACTGCAGTATATGGTGGAGCAGTCTACATGAACTCCAATAATTCTTCCATAAGCTACTCTGAATTCTATAATAATACTGTAATGACAGATACCAAAAGCCATGTAGGAGGAGGAGCAGTCCATTGGTATGGACACAATGGTAACATAAGCTACTCAACATTCATTGATAACCACGCAATAGGATATGGAGCAGAAGGAGGGGCTATCCGCTGGTATACTAGCCATAATGGTACCCTAACAGATTCAAAGTTCATAAACAACACCGCAAACTATCTAGGTGGAGGAATACTCTGGATGGGTGGAAATGGTACAATTAAAAATTCAAATTTCACAAACAACACCGTAGACAATACAGGTTACGGTACAGGCGGTGCAGGTGGAGGAGCTTATGTTGTTTTCTATTCCAACACTACAATAAAAGACTCAAATTTCACAAACAACTCCGCAGAAGATGGAGGTGCTATCGGCTGGTATAACACTACTTATGGTACTATCTCCAACATAACATTTATGGATAACGAAGCAAGCAGAGATGGAGGGGCTATTTGCTGGGCTCACAGCAGTAATGGTAATATTTGCAACTCCACATTCACAAACAACAATGCAAATCGAGGAGGGGCAATATACTGTGATCCAAATCACGATGTCACTCTTGCAAACTCAACATTTACAAACAACACCGCAAAAGAAGGAGGAGCTGTTATATGGTCAAATAACTATAATAGCGCTGCTTACAACTTAACATTTACAAACAACACTGCGATAAATGGATCAGCCATATACTGGTTTAGCTATAGCGGTTACTTAAGAAACTCAACATTCATTCACAACAATGCAACAAATGGAACCCTATGGTATGGTTCTTCCCATAACAGCAACATAACAGATCTAACATTCATAAACAACACCGCAGCAAAAGGTGCATCCATAGCTGCATATTACTCTAACAATGTCAATGTAACAAAGTCAATCTTTATAAACAACACCGCAACAGAGGGGGCAGTATTCTACTGGTATAACAGTACAGGAGTAAATCTAAACAATAATGTCATATTAAATAATCCTGACAACGAATTCTACTTCTACAAAACAACAGTATATAACATCAGTGATAACTGGTTTGGAAATAATGCTACAACATATGCAGACAAGCCAAATGAGTTCTGCAATAGTTGGCTCTTCCTGAATGCAACAGCAGATCCAAACCCTGCAGCAATCTCAGATCCAACTGAAATTGTATTTAAACTATATGCATATGATGGAACAGACATATCCGATCATGACAATACCCTCTTGCCAGCAATCAACTTGACAATCACCCCAACAAATGGAACTGCAGATAAAGAGGGTGCTGATTTAGAAGAAAACATCACATTTACTCCTACAGTCAGCGGAACAGGCAGTGTAACTGCAAAAATGGAAGATGCAGAATACACTATTGTATTTGATGTCAAACATAGCCCGAATTTATCCTACGTATCACAGGAAGTCACCTATAATGGAACTACAGCAATCTCCATCACCTACAATGATTCCGCAACCGGAAAAGTGAATGTCAAGCTGGAAGGTGCAAACTCCAACTACAACTTCGAGGATATGGATTTGAATACTACAATCCAACTCGGAGACATCGAAGTTGATGTCTATGATGTCACTATAGAGTATTTGGGAGATGAACAGTTTGCAAAATCAACTGTAACTGGAACCTTGACAGTCAAGAAAATCGAAACAGCAATTACCCCAGCCAATGCAACAATCACTTTGCTTTTCGAAGATGTTTCTAAAGTCGGATACTCTTTAAGTCCAAGTGATGCAGTTGGAGACATAAGCTTCACAAGCAGTGCCCCTAATGTAGTTAGCGTTGATTCAGCGACTGGAGACATTAATGCAATTGGCATCGGTTCAGCAAACATAACAATCAATTTCTCAGGAAGTCAACATTATGCCACTTCCAATGCTACTGTAGAAGTCACTGTCAATCCAGCCAGCTCATCCGTAAATGCAAAAGACGTTACAATTACATATGGTGAAGCAATAAGCATTCAAGTCACAAGTGAAAATGCAAGCGATGTAAGCTATGAAATCTTTGATAAAGATGGAGTTAAAGTTAATGATGGAACCATTGAAGCAAATGGAAACATAAGCGGCTTTGATTTGCCAGCTGGAGAATACACTGTAAACTTAAAAACTGAAGTTGACGGAAATCATGTTTCAGTCAACAACACTTCCAAGCTTACAATTAACAAGGCCCAATCCACTATAAGTGCAAAAGATGTCAGCGTTAACTATGGAGATACAGTTACTATAGAAGTTAGCAGTGTAAATGCAACTGAGTTAAATTACCAAATCAAGGATGGAAACAACAAGACTGTTGCAAATGGCACAATCGAAGCTAACGGTAACATTACTGTCAACAAATTGGCTGCTGGAAAATACACTGCAGAAATAAGCTATTCTGGAAATGAAAACTACACCGGATCCAAGGCTACAGCAAAAATAACTGTCAATAAATTCAATACCAAATTAACTGCAAGTGAGGTAACTACAACTTACAATGTAAAGAAAAACCTTGTAATTACACTTAAAGACAATTTGGGAAAAGCATTAAGCGGTCTTAAAATAACTGTAAACCTTGGAACTGCTAAGAAATACACTACTGACAAGAATGGCCAAGTAAAAGTGGCTATAGCTAGTTTAGTTCCTAAAACATATACTGCTAAGATAAGCTTTGCTGGAAATTACAAATTCAAGGCATCTTCAACTACCGCCAAAGTTACAGTGAAAAAAGCAAGTCCTAAAATAACTGCTAAAGCAAAAACCTTTAAATTTGAGGACAAAACCAAAAAATACACAATTACCCTCAAAGACAACAAGGGAAAAGTGATGAAAAACACTAAAGTTACCTTGAAAGTGGGTGGAAAAACCTACACTGCTAAAACCAACAGCAAAGGTGTTGCTACATTCAAGTTAACTAAATTGACCAAAAAAGGAAGCTTCAATGCAGTTATCACCTATGCAGGAAACAAATACTACAAAAAACTAACTAAAAAAGCTAAAATAACAGTAAAGGCACCTGCTTGGAAAACTGTAGCAAAAGGCAGCAAAGATAAGGCTATGGTTAAGAAGATCCAAAGAGCTCTTAAGAATAATGGCCACTATCTTAGCTACAAAGGAAGATACTTGAAAGTAGACGGCATTTTCGAAAAATACACAGAAATGGCTGTGAAAGAATTCCAAAAAGATAAAAAACTTAAAGTAACTGGAAAAGTAGACTATGCTACTGCTAAAAAACTAAAAATCGTTTCATAAAAAAGAGTTTGAATAACTCTTTTTTACTTTCTTTTTTTATTAAAATCTAATTTAAAAAATTATCGGAAATATTCTTTTTTTAATTAAAATATTGAAAATAGTTAAAAAATAAATTAAATACTCTTTTTTATTAAAATATACAAAAATAAATTAAAATAATTAAAAAATAAATTAAACACTCTTTTTTATTAAAATATACGAAAATAAATTAAAATAATTAAAAAATAAAAGAATTAGATTTTAATGAAATTTTGTTATAAAATAGTATTAAGATGTTTTGAAAATAGCTTTAAAAAAAGTAAAATAAATAGAAGAATTATTCTTCTATTTCTTCATCTTCTTCTTGTTTTGTCATAGATAATGGAGTGAACTCATCTTCATCTACGACATCTTTTAATTTGAGAGTTTTTTGTACATCCATAGCTAATGCATCACAGTCTGCTTTAATAGCATTTAAGTGTAATAAGATTCTTTCTTTTTCTTGGTTGATTCTTTTGATGTTAGTGTATGGATAGGTTGATTCCTTAAGCATTTCATACTCAATGGTAGTGTATGGGTAATCATTGAGTTGCTCACATACTTGTTTAAGGATGTCTCCTAAGAATTTGTTCATTTCAACTTTTACTCTTTCCCTGATCATTTTGTCATCATCAAGGTTTTGTTTCATTAAACGAACAACTTCAGCTTTAGCGAAAGGTAATTCCTCTACTTCCTCTTCTTGAATCTCTTCTTCGTTAAATTCTTCTTCAGCAATAAATAACGACTCCTAATAAATACTTTAAATTTGATGAAAATAATAAAAATATTAATATTAATAAAATTTATCTAAATTTTTAAATAATCATGAAAAGCAAGTGAAATGCAAATTTAGATTAAAAATAATTTTTATTTTTTAATAAAAAATGATTTAAAATCTAAAAAATTCATTTGCTTATCTAGATATAATGATATATTTGTTTAAAGAAATATATAAAGGTATCGCATTATTTTAATTTTATGATTATTTTTTCATATAGTTATATGGTAAACTATATGAATACTCATAGCAAAAATCAATAATTTTGATGGCTTATAAAAATAAGAAAAACCCTTTTTTAAAATTATAGATTTCATATTAAATATAAAAATTATTGATTATTAAATTAATTAAAAATGTTGCAAAAAATAGAAATAGTACACTACATGTGAAACAATGATTAAAAAAAAATGGATAAAAATAAAAAATAAAATTTTTTAAAGTTTATAAGATTTGCAAGAATGTTAAGATTTAATTAAATCCATTTAGTCTGCACAAGGATCTAAATTAAATGCATATCTGTATTCCTGATTTACAAGATTAGAACCTTCAAATCTTCCATCGATAATGCTTGAAATCTTCTCAATTGAATCAAGGGAAAGCTCCTTTCCTTCTGCAATTGGGAAGAAGAAAGTGATTACATCATCAGTTATAAGATAATTCAATTCAAAATCTTCCTTTTCAAATTCGCCTTTAAATACTTCAGTGAGTTTTTCTTCAATATTCTTTTCAAGATTCACCATAATTTCACCTCATATTAAAAGTTTATATTTACATTAAACAATAAAGCATATAAACTTATCCATCATCCCACAAGACGAAACTCTTTTTAATCACATCTTACTAAAGATCAAAACTAAGCCCATCTGAACAAGTTACGAAACTAATCCAGTCAAAACTGAAGTTACAAAATTAATCCATATCCAAACTGAAGTTTAAGCTGCTTGCTTGATGGGTTATGGAACCTAATGAAATTATATCAACATCCAATGGAGCATAATCTAAAATATTGTCCTCTGTAATTCCTCCAGAGATTTCAATCAAGACATTTTCTCTCAAACCTTTCTCTTTCAAAGCGTTCAAAGTGCTTTGCGCCTCTTCAGGAGACATATTGTCAAGCATTACAATGTCTGCACCATTTTCACAGGCAATTAATGCATCCTCCACTGACTCCACCTCGATTTCAATCTTTTTGGAAAAGCTGACATTCTCCTTTGCAAGAAGAAGGGCATCCTTTACAGAGCCAACCACAGCAATATGATTGTCCTTGATTAAGACCATATCATCCAAAGCATTCCTATGAGGGTCTCCGCCGCCAATGGCAATGGCTAACTTATCAAACTTTTGAAGTGCAGGAGCAGTTTTTCGAGTTCCGGCAACCCTTACTTTAGGATTTGCATCATTTACTTTGGCAACTATCCTATTGGTAACAGTGGCTACGCCAGACATTCTCATAAGCAGATTGAGTGCTGTACGCTCCAAAAGAAGAATCCTTCTAGCATTTCCTTCAATTTCCAATAGGATATCCCCTTTCTTAATTGCATCCCCATCATCTTTAGAAGAAATAATTTCAATTCCATATTCTAAAAACATTTCTTTAATAATTTCAATTCCTGCGAGGATTCCATCATCTTTAGAGATTAGTTTAGCATAAAAGACCTTATTTTCTGGAATTAATGCATTTGAAGTAATATCCCCAAATCCTTCATCTTCCCTAAGCATATATTCTATAATTTCATCCATTTTTACACCAAGTATCCGTTAGGACATTTATCAAAACTTAATTATCACTTAAAATATATGTATTTTCAATATTAATATATTTTATATATTTAAATTAACAAAGTATAATTATAAAAATAGAATTTCTATTCAACTATTCAACTCTATCATAAGAATAGAAATTGCGATAAAATAAAAAAAAGGGATTTTATGGAAATAACATTTTTAGGCACCTCATCTGCGGTACCGTCCAAACATAGAAACCATGCAGGAATCATAATAAAATACTTTAAGGACACCCTGCTTTTTGACTGCGGAGAGGGAACACAAAGGCAATTGACTTATGCCAAAATAAGCCCCATGAAAATAAATAAGATATTCATCACTCATTTTCATGGAGACCATGTATTAGGCTTGGCAGGACTTATCCAATCAATGGGCTTTAGGGGAAGAGAAGAGGATTTGGACATCTATGGCCCAAAAGGACTTGGAAAAATAATAAATGCAGCTTTTAAAATAGGATACTTCCAACTCAACTACAATATCAACATTCATGAGATTGGTGAGGGAATAGTTGTTGAGACAGACGAATACATCATAAGATCCATTATTGCAGAACATAACATTGACAATATTTCCTATTCGGTTTATGAAAAGAAGAAGCCTCGCTTCTTAAGGGAAAAGGCCATTGAACTTGGGGTTCCTGTAGGCCCTGCCTTTGGAAAGCTCCATAATGGCCAAGAGGTTGAGGTGAATGGAAAAGTCATTAAGCCGGAACAGGTTTTAGGCCCTCCAAGAGAAGGCAAGAAGGTCACTTACTCTGGAGATACAAGACCTTGTGAAAAGCTTATTGAACTTGCCCGCAACAGCGATGTGCTGATTCATGAGGCAACCTACGAATATGCAGACTTGGACAAGGCAATCGAACATTGCCATTCAACATCAAAGGAAGCTGCAGAAATAGCTAAAAAGGCAAATGTTAAGCTATTGGCCTTAACTCATATAAGCTCAAGGTATATGACTGACATAAACATAAAGAATGAAGCAAGGGAAATATTTGAAAATACTGTTGTAGTCAGTGATTTCACTGAAATTGACATAGGAAAAGATAAGACTACAATTAACTTTAGAAAGATATTGACTGTAAATGATGAATGAAATGAATATATTGACAATGAGACCAAAAACTAATGGATAGGCTGATAAAATGGATTTCGCTTCACAAATGTTGGATATAATTTTTCATCTCTTTAATTTGAAAAATGTCATATACATCATCCTGATCATAATCGGCGGACTTATCTTTATGAAGATAGGGGACAGGATACTCAATAAGATAGAGCATGAATTTAATTTGAATCTTACCGCCCACTATTTATTTAAGGATATAATAAAATACACAATAATAATCATAGCCTTTGCATGGATATTGCATGTTCTTGGAATTAATTTGGAAAGCATCATAATCAGTTTAGGTGTTGTAGGTATTGTAATAGGTTTAGCGTCCCAGGATATCGTTTCCAACTTCATTTCAGGAATTTTCGTAATCAGCGACAATAATGTCAAAGTTGGAGAAGTGATTGAGGTTGACGGATTTAAGGGAACCATAAAAAAGGTCGGATTTAGAAATACGACAATGATAAATCAGGACAACTTTGAAATAACAATCCCTAACTCTGTCCTATCAAAAAACATCTATAAGATATATACTCCTAGTGAAGACCACAGATTGAGAATCAATGCAAACTTGCCTCATGGAATGAATATAGATAAGTTCAAAGAGGACCTTGATGAAATCATGTATGGATACGATTGGGTCGTCAATGGCAAGACTTCCATATTTTCAAAGGATTACACAGAATGGGGTCCAAAGGTAGAGGTAAGCTATTGGATAACAGAGTATAAATACATAGACTGCGGAAAAGTAAGAATTTTGGAAAGCATCAACAGATTGATTGATGACTATAAGAAATCCAGAGCAGATGAATATAGGAAGAACAAGAAAATCAGAATCAAATACAAATAACTTAAAGGGATATAAAAAAATAACAATCGTTAATTTTTTATGTGAAAAGAATTAAAATTAATTAATAATAAAAGCAATATTATATTCAATCATATAGGGAAAGGGTAATAATATGACAAATGAATTACAGAATGAAATTATTCAATTGAAAGAGGAGAAAAATGCAATTATCCTCGCACATAACTACCAGCCTAAAGAGATTCAGGAAATAGCAGATTTTCTTGGAGACTCTTTAGAATTATGCATTAAAGCCAAAGAAGTGGATGACAAGGAAATCATTGTCTTCTGTGGCGTAGACTTTATGGCAGAAACCGCATATATGCTAAACCCTGAAAAAAAGGTTTTGATTCCGGATATGGAAGCGGAATGCCCTATGGCACATATGCTTACTGGAGAGCAAGTGAAAGAAGCGAAAGAGATGTATCCTGATGCTGCAGTCTGTTTGTATGTAAACAGCCTTGGTGAGGCAAAAGCGCAGGCAGATATTCTTTGTACCTCTGGAAACGTTAGGAAAGTCGTGGATAGCATAGAGCAGGACACCATCCTCTTTGGACCAGACAACAATCTTGGAGAATTCGTACAGCCATTCACTGACAAAAAGATCATTCCAATTCCAGGTGACGGACACTGTTATGTGCACAAGCTATTCCATAAGGAAGACATTGAGGATGCAAGGAAGAAATATTCGAATGCAGACATCATAATCCATCCTGAATCCAATAAGGATGTTCAGGATCTTGCAGACTATGTATTGAGTACTGGCGGAATGCTGTCACATGTTAGGGACAGCCCTAAGGACGAATTCGTCATTGGAACAGAAGTTGATTTGATTACAAGGCTTAAATCCGAGTTCCCTGATAAGACTTATTACCCATTGCTTGAAGGTGCCATTTGCAAAAACATGAAACTTCACACCCTTGAAAAGGTTAGAGACTGCCTTAAGAATGAAGAGCCAAGAATAGTTGTTCCAGATGAAATAGCTGAAAAGTCAATCAATGCAATCGAAAGAATGTTGGAAGCTTCCAAGTAGATTCATAAAAAATGGCAAGGCATATTATATCCCCATTTTTTATTAATTATTTTTTGATACTATGAATTGGAGAGAAGAATTATTTCTGAAGGAAAAGGAAAGATTTGATAAGGAAAAAGAAAGTGGAAAACACACCATTTATCACATTATGGCCAATATAAAGGACCCTGCACTTATCGAAATTGACAATATGTATGTCGCTGCAGACAATTTAAGCATTCAAAATGCCAAACTGCATAATAGGATCCTTTTAATATTGCCTATCACTGCAATCCTTATCTCAATATTCTTCTTCGTCTATTTTGAGCTTGAAATACATTCCATGATTGCAATTTGCGTAATCTTCCTTTTTGCATTATTGATTATCGAGAGAGAGGCAAATAAATTAGGATGCCATAGAAAATATTTGGAGTATAGGGTTCTTGCTGAGACACTTCGCGTTCAGTTTTTCCTTTCACTTTCAGGAACAAAAGCTGATGTATTGGAACTTTTACCTTGGTTTACAAAACAGGGCATTCCATGGATTGGAAACATAGTGAAAAGTCTGCCATTAGATGATGTCAAAGAAAGAAAGCCAATCACATACTATTGGATTTTTGACCAAAAAGCATATCATGAAGGGGCTTTATTAAAGGCAGAACAATCATACAAGCTCCAAGCAATTATAAAGAAAGGGGCAGTGACAATTACAGTCATAGCATTTTTGCTTGGGTTGATCTTTGAAATTTTCATGTATTTCTATTCACCTAATATAGATGCACATCATATACGCCTGGTTTTAAAGGCCACCATAGGAATTGCATCCTTATCCACCCTGTTTATTGAGGGATACTTTGGAAAAATGTCCCTATATGAGAAAATCAATGAACATAAAAGGATGATCTCATTATATTCAAAAATAGAAAGGGAAATTGCAAAAAAAGGAGAAACCCCTGAAATAATCATAGAATTGGCTAGGGAATTCCTCATTGAAAATAGTGCATGGTATGCTTATCAAAGTAAAAATAAGCCAGAATTAGTGCTTTAATTGAATAAAACTAAGATAAAAAGAAATTTAAAAAAAATAAGCACTAAATCCATTAAATAAAAAAATCAGATTAAGTATAATTCCTTATTTCATACTTCTTAGGAAACTGGCTATGAAATAAGTCATTCCAATTTCATCTACTTCATATCTTCAAGGAAACTGGCTATGAAATAAGTCATTTCAATTTCCTCTCTTTTTATAAAGTCATCTATCTTAAAATGAGCATCATCTGATGCGAATGGGAAGAATTTCTTAGAATAAAAGATATTAATGAACAGATCACCATCTTCAACAACTGTTTCCCCTTCCAAATTGTTCAGTAAGAATTCCAACTCCTCATCACTTAAGCCAGATGCCCTATAGGTTACATAGTGCATTTCATCATCAGTTTCGCCATAATCTTCAACCTTAACGTTTAACATATTAATCTCCTTCAAATATAATATGTTCCTTAAAATTTTAATAATTTACTATTTTTAAAAATCAGGTCCACAAATCTGTTATGAACATCGGACTTGCATCATCTGCCTTTTCAAATCCGCAATGTTCATAAAACTCTATCTCATCATTATAGGAAACAACAACAATGCGCAAATAGTCTTCATACTTATCGGTCACTCTTTTTAATAAGTCTTTTCCAATACCTTTCCCCTGATAATCAGGCCTTATAAGAACATAATGGACATATGCAGTCATTATTCCATCATCCATGGCAGAGACAAGACCAACCAACTTTTCCCCATCCCATGCAGAATAGACTGTTTCAAAGTTTTTCATTGCAATTACAAGCTTGTCTGGAAAATGACCTGAAGACCATTCCACTGATAGGAACAAATCCTCCAAATCCTTTTCTTCAAAGTCATGAGTATCTTTGTAAGTTATTTCCATAAAACCACACCTAATAGGATAAATTTAATTAAAAACCAATCCAAACATCTCACATCTAATAGAATTCACTTAAATACGGAAAAACATAAGCCCCCTAATAGAATTCACTTAAAAACTCTTCCAAATCATCTTTTATCTTATACAATTCACTTGAACCAACATGACCCATACAAGAATCATAAATGATTAACTTGCTATCCTTAATCATTTTGCTCATTGGAATTGCATCCAGATTTGGTGGGAAATATTGGTCTTGGTTGATTGCTATAATCAATACCTTTGCAGTGATATCACTTAATTGGTCTGTAAGGTCATACTCAAGGGAAGACCTATTCATATAGATTATATCGTTAGGATCCTCTTCCAAGCTTTCCTCGGCAAATTCCGCCATAGCTTCCATGATTTCCTCATTGGTCATGTTATTTCTATATTCCTCTCTTGACAATCCGTAACAGTACATTGCATCGGAAGAAAGCTTCAAGCTTCTTTTCAATGATTCGGAAAGCGGCAAATCATAAGCGCCACCATTGTAATCAGGGTCTGTCTCCAAAATATTGTTCATTATCCTGCTTAAGGCATAATTATGCCCACCTACCTTAAAGCTGCTTACAAGTGAAATGATGAAGTCGACTGAATCAGGATAGACACATCCCCAAGTCAACACTTCAAATCCTCCCATAGAGTTTCCTATAAGTCCCTTAACATGAGTGATTCCAAATCTCTCTTCAATGAATTGCTTTTGGAAGTTTACCATATCCTCAACATCATACTCTGGAAACTTGTTCATGAGCCCACTTACTGAAGGGCTTGCTGAATTTGGACAGCCAAGAGCACTTACTGAGATAAAGAACCATCTGTCTGTGTCAAATAGTTCTCCCACACCAATATCCTCACAGATGCGTTTAACAGAATAACAAGATCCGCTGGAACCATGGAAGTAGATGACCGCATTTGAAATGATTCCATTGTCATCATAATTGGGAGTTCCAAAAGTGATGTATTCCACTTTTGCATCCCTTAAAATTTCCCCATTCTTAAACTTAAACTCATTGAGAGTGAAATACTCCGCTTCAATACTTTCAACATCAAACATTTTAACAACCCTTATAAAACAGTTCAATTAACTGAAATAATAATAAAAAGAGAATAAAAAAAGTAAAAAAATAGCCAGTTTAGTTAATCCTTAATCCCCAATAAATTGGCTGCATTTTCATAAAGAATCAGATTTCTTTCCTCATCTGTCAAATCTATCTTATTGAACATTTCCATCTCACTAACAGATTCCCACATTGGAAAATCAGTTGCCCATAAAACTTTATCTGCACCATATGCATGAATCAAGTCCCTTGCAGTTTCAGGTGACAGCGCATATAGGCTTGAACTGCAATCTACAATCAGATTAGGTGTACCGGCCAATTCTTCTGTAGCCTTTTCCCACATGCTCCATCCTGCAAAATGCGCCCCTATAACTGTAAGGTCTGGGAACTCTTCAAGGAAAGGCCTCAAGTGTTCAGGATTGGAATAATCATATCTGAAATCACCGCAGTGAATCATGATAGGCAGCCCCCTATCATTAATGGCTTTGCCCATCTTAAATGCCCTTTCCTCATTCAAGGCGAATTGCTGGAAATCAGGATGGACCTTAACGCCCTTAAGGCCAAGTTCAATGAGATCATCAAGGTCTCCCCCAATATCTTCGCTATCAGGATGCAATGTTCCAAAACCTGTAAAAATATCCGGGTGTTCCTTTACTTCATAGCTGATGAATTCATTTATTGAGGAGACTTGCTTAGGAGTTGTTGCCACAGAATGAATTAGATAATGAACAACTCCAACCTTATTTCCATCTTCAATCAAATCATCCACAGTCCCATTTAATGACATATGAAGATCATAAAAGTCACGTATTCCCTCAACAGCCCTTGCTGCAATCTTACTTGGATAAATGTGACAATGAGAATTAATTACTTTTTGCATATTAAATTAACCACCTTATTATTTATATCTAAAAAATGGAAATATCCTTAAATATTACTTCCTTTTATCTTTCCCTTAATCAATCTATCAACATAATATTCAATATATCCGTAAGCAATTACAGAACCTAAGAAACCACCGATAAGCATACCATAATAGATTCCACGTTCTCCCATATTGAATACAAATCCTAAGAGGTATGCAAATATCAATACAAGAACGAATTCCCTAAAAGTGGTTAATATAAAGGAAGTTGTTCCTTTTCCAAGCCCTTGGAACACATTTCCTGCACTTGCACCAAATGGAACATACAATATAAAGAGACACATCAATTGAATGAATGCTGCAATGAGTGGCAATAGAGATGCACTCGCTTCTGAATATGAGAAGATATATGCCAGCTGATTTGCAAATACATAGAGCAATATGCAAACAATAATGGAAGATATTAGACCTAACTTAACTGAATATCTAAGTGCAGTTCTAATGTTTTCATACTTTTTAGCACCATATGCCACACCAGAAACTGTAATGGCTGCAGTTCCTACACCGATAGCAGGCAATAGGCCAAGAGATATCAATCTCCATCCCGCAGTATAAACCGCCACTGCAATTGAACCGGAAACTAAGGTAAGCATATAATTTACAGTGACTGCAAGTGCTGCCATAATCAATTGTTCCAGGCTTGCCGGAATTCCTACAGACAAAATATCCTTGTACATATTTAGATTATTATGGAAATCTTTTCTATTATAAGACAAATATGTGTCTTTTTTGATGAAGATCCAATAAAGCATCATTAAAAGACCGAAGAGTGGTGCCAATCCTGTTGCAAGAGCCGCACCGGAAATTCCCCAACCGAAGAGGTAGATGAATATTGGGTCTAGAATCATATTGATGACCGCTACAATGGCAATAGGCAAAGTGGCTCTTTTAATGTCCCCTTCTGCCCTAAATGCCCCTCCGAAAATAGGGGGAATTAAGATAGGTGCAGTGAAAGCGAATATGATAACACCATAATCCATTGCATATTTTAAAACATCCTGAGCACCCATTGTTTTCAATAAAGGCTCTAAAATCAAAAGGGCTATAACTGTAAGGACCAATGAAACGACTACACTTAAAATGGCTGAGTGAATGGCTGCATTGTTTGCATCATCCCTTTTCTCCGCACCAATATAACGGGAAATAAGAGAGGTTGCACCTGCACCGATACCATTTCCAAATCCTACAAGCACCATGAAGAGTGGTGTCACATAACCGATTGCAGCAAGTGGATCAGGACCAAGTCCCGCAACCCAAATACTGTCTATAATATTATTTAAAAAGATTAGAAGCATACTGGCTATCAAAGGCCAAGCAAGCTTATTGATAGCCTTTTTAGGGTCTCCGGTAACCATTTCAACATTCTCATTCATTTCCATAATATCATCCTAACTATTAATAATATATAGATAGTAATATATAAAATTTTAAGAATTTATAATTAGGAAACTCATGAATAAATAATCAAGAAATTAAAGAATCCTTAAATTAAAATTAATTAACTTTATAAAAAATAAAAACAAATATTGATTAGTAGAATATTATGTTGATAAAACTAAAAAACTTTAATTTAAACTTAAAAATGATAAAATGAAATACAAAATCTTAGAAAATCCCAATTATGAAGAGACTTATGAGCTTATTGAGGAAGGCCTTAGGAAAAAGGCAACCATATTGCTTTTTGCATGCTGTAGAGTTAGCTATGAAGGCCGTGCATTAAGCGAACTTGATTATGGTGAAAGAATCATCATGATGAAACCTGACGGATGCTTCCTGATTCACCAGGACAATAAGGTTGATCCAGTCAATTGGCAACCTCCCAAATCAAGGCCAAGAGCCTACATTAAGGATGAAATACTCTTTTTGGAAAGCCATAGGCGAAGCCCTCCTGAAAGATTGGAAGTTGAAATTAGAAAAGTCCATTATGCAAACTACAACCTAATCGAAGATTATGAAGAGCTTGAAAGGGCAGGCTATGAAAAGGATATGGGAGACATGATCTGGGATAAGCCCCACATAATCGAAGAGGGATTCCGTCCAACTGTTAGGGAATATGCTACAGAGCATGGATTCATTGACATTCTCGGCAAAGACTGCGAAGGCAACCTAATGGTCTTGGAACTTAAGGCACGTAAGGCAGGAATAGCTGCAGTTAAACAGATTCGAAGATACCTGACTGACTTTGAAAATAAGGGAAATAAGGAAATCAAAGGAAAGACCGGAGAAAAGCAAAAGGTCAGAGGAATACTTGTGGCTCCTTCAATTGGTGATGATGCACTTGAACTCTTGGAAGAGGAAGGAATCGAATTTGTAGCTGTAGAACCACCAAGAGAACTTAAAAAAGATAAAAAAGTCACTTTAGATGCCTTTGGATAAAAAAATAAAATATATATTTATTGAAATGAAATATAATCATACTTAAATAAATTTACCGATTATTCATATCTAAAATCAAATCAATCGGATATTTACATTAAAATTAAATCAATCAAATATTTACATTAAAATTAAATCAACTGATCATTATGGATTTTATATCAACATTACTAATTGCAATTGCACTGGCAATGGATGCATTTAGCGTTTCACTTACAAAAGGATTCACCTTAAAGAAAATTACCAAAAGCCAAGTCTTATGGTTTGCAATATTCTTTGGAGGATTCCAATCATTGATGCCTATTCTTGGTTGGTTGGGAGGAATCCAATTTGAATGGCTCATCACCACATTTGCACCATGGATTGCATTTATCTTGCTTTTGCTTATTGGTTCAAATATGATTAGGGAAAGTTTATCTGACGATGAAGAAGCAGAAGAAGACTCAGATAAATTCTCATTTAAAGAATTGACCTTACTTGCAATAGCTACAAGCATTGATGCATTTGCAGTTGGAATAACCTATGCTGTATTAAAAACAGACATCCTAATCCCAATAATAATGATTGGGGTTACAGCATTCATATTCACCATAATTGGACTCTATCTAGGTAAAAAAATAGGAAATTACTTTGGAGACAAGTTTGAAATTCTTGGAGGAGTGATCCTAATTTTGCTTGGATTTAAAATACTCCTTGAAGGACTTGGAATTTTAGTTTTATAACTATCAAACAATAAAAAAATTATAAAAAAATAGAGCTTTTCTTAAAGCTCTAAAACAAACCTTTCACCGCTTAACTCTTTTAGACGTTTTATCTCTTCCATCTGATGTCTTTTAGCATAATCATTATATGGTTTTGGAGATAAGGTGTGTCCATCATACTCCAATTTATAAATAACATATTCATCGCTGTCCAATGCTATTGTATCGTCAACATCTTTCAATTCAATGCTGTTCAATTCATCCATGATATTTTTAAATTCCTTTTCTTCCAATTCAATAAGTTCATCAAGGTCCCTTGAAGCGAAGCTTGGGTTGAATTGCATAGCCAAGCCAATCATACCATTCACTTCTTTTCCACCAATTTCGAATACGGATGCCCTGATATGGTCCATATGTTTAACCATATGCTCTAAAGTAGGTTTGGTAACAGGCATCTCACTTGCAGTTCCCAAGATATTTATCTCATAATCATTTGCCCATTTTCCAATCCTATAAACTGCATAATTAATATTATCACATTTGATTTCTTTTTCATCAGCCATTTTATCACTTAAAATTTTTTAAAAAAATACAATAAAAATATTGGTTAAATTAAATATCATATCTATTTTTACTAATAATACTTTCTAATTACTTAATAAAATAGTTTACCAAATAAAAAGAAATGAAAATAAGATATGGAATAAATGAAAATAAAAAAATGTATAAAATTTAAAAGTATTTAAATAAGATTAGATAAAAAGATTAATATTAATATGTTTATATTATATTAACATTTATGTTATAACAGTATGATATTATTAACAATTATATTAACTTTAAATGTAATTTAAAAAAGTAGGAGGTTAAAATTTGGTAAAATATTGTCAAGAGTGTGGAAATGCAAGTTATGACAGTGCACCGAAATGTGGAAACTGTGGTGCTATACTGCCTCCAAAATCTGAAGCAAACTCTAGACCCCCTAAATTAGATGGGAAATTCAAACAAACAAAAGTTATCACAAGTACAAATGATTCAATATTTTCTGGCAAATCAAGCATTTTTGGAAAAGATTTGTCTGGAAAACTTTCTAACTTTGATTTAAGTAGATTTAGCAATACATCTAAAGATAAAAAAGAAAAAGAAAGTGCTAAACCAGTTCAAGAAAGTTCAAAACCTTCTTTCTTTAAAACTGCTACTGAAGGCTTCAAACAAAAGGATAGTGGAATAAAGGACCCTGCCAAGAAGTTTGGAACTTCAAAACCTGAAACCAAAGAAATTAAAAAAGAAACTCCTAAAAAAGAAAAGAAGGCAGTTCCTAAGAAAGAGAAAAAGGTTGAGCCAAAAGAAGTTAAGAAAGAAGAAGCTGGCGGCTCCACCATAAATTTCAGAAAAATAGGAATTATTGCAATAATTGTACTGATCATTCTTTTAATCGCAGGAATTGGATTAAATGGAATACAAAACCAAACCACAAATGAGGTAAAGCATTATACCGATGGAGTGATAAGCTTTGATTACTCTGGAAATTGGTCCATGTATAACAATACCAATGAAAACAGCAATTCCAGCGATATTGCATTTAAGACAAAAGACAACACTTTAATTGGATTTACAACCATTCAAAGCAATGAGATCACTTATGACAAAATATTAAGTGATGTCAATGCAACTGCACAATCCTTAAATGGAGAACTTTTAGAATATCAAAATGTCGATATTGGCGGCGTTCCATCATTAGAAATGACAATAAGCACTGCTGATCAAGGATATTCCCGTTATATCTGTACTTTACGTGACGGAGTATACTACAGCTTTGTCATAAACAATGGAAAATCCTCAAATAGCGACATAAGTGCATTGAATACAACTGAAATCCAAAATATGATTAATAGTATTGGCTTTCCAACTGTAGACTATGGCGAATATAATGATGACATAGCATAAAACCAATCTATTAATTTTTTCTTTTTTTCTTTTTTTATTATTTTATTTTCTATACATTTACCCTCAATGAAAATTCTTTTTTATGAAAAAAAACTTATTTTATCCCCAATGACTCATTTTAAATAAAAACTCCTTTTTTAAAAAATCCTTATCTTATCCTACATGATCCATTTTAAATAAAAACTTTTTTAAAATCAAAACTCTAAACTAAAATATAGAGGTAAGAATATGAATAAGATTAACATTGCTCTCTGTCAAATGAATGTGGTGGATAATAAGGAAGAGAATATAAGAAAAGCAATCCAAATGATTAGGGAATCTAAAAAGCAAGGAGCAGATTTGGCTGTTCTTCCAGAAATGTTTAACTGCCCATATGAAAACGAAAAGTTCATTGAATATGCTGAAGAGTTGGACAATAGCCAGACTTTAAATAAAATAGCTGAAATTGCCAAGGAAGAGAATATTCATGTTTTGGCAGGATCCATCCCAGAACTTGAAGTAGGCACAGATGACGCAAAATCAATCTACAATACTGCAGTTCTCTTTGATGATGAAGGGAAAATCTTAGGGAAACATAGAAAAATGCATCTTTTTGACATTGATGTCAAGGGCAAAATCTATTTCAAGGAATCAGACACCTTAAGTGCAGGAAATGAATTTACAGTTATTGAAACAGAACTTGCAACAATTGGAATCGGAATATGCTATGATATTCGTTTTATCGAATTGTCCAGAATAATGGCGCTGAATGGGGCAGAGATACTCATTTTCCCAGGAGCGTTTAATTTAACAACAGGCCCTGCACATTGGGAGATACTGTTTAAATCAAGAGCTTTGGATAATCAGGTCTATGCAATTGGAGTGGCACCGGCACTTGATAAGGATGCAAGCTATAACTCTTTTGGACATTCAATTGCAGTTAACCCTTGGGGAGAAATTATCGAAGAATTAGATTATGATGAAAATCTAAAGCTTGTGCAAATAGATTTGGATGAGATAAAAAGAATAAGAGAGGAAATCCCTATCTTAAAAAACAGAAGAACCGATTTATACGAAATAAAAGAAAAATAGAAAGTTAAAAAAATGTTCATGAAATAGCATGAAATTTCATGAAATAGAAAAAAGGAATCTGAAAAAAGTAATGATAAAAAGGTAA
>JAUNXF010000086.1:1802-6908 GCA_030539935.1 Methanobrevibacter sp. | reverse complement strand
ACACGGCCGTATTCCACCGCCCTGTCAATGATTGTTCTGACCACTTCATTTGCCATCTTGTTTAAATCGGCAAGTGGAGACATGTCATGGGAAATGTCTCCAATATCAACTTCCAAAATCTTGATTCCATGAACATCAGCATCAAGCACAATGCCAACATCCACACCATAATCCTTTTCGAATTTTATTTTATTCAATGCAGAACGCTTTCCTGCAAACTGACCACTTAAAGGCTGTTCATATTTGAGTTCCGGGAAGAAAAATCCTAAAAGAGGTTTTGCTGTAAGCTCTGTTACACGGCCGCTTTCCCTTGCAAATTTGGTTTTTGTAATGTCTGTTCTGTCTTCTAAAATCGGCCTGATGATCTTATCAATCTTTTCTGAAGTGAAGTTTGAAACGTCTGCATCAATAAAAGCTACAATATTTCCATGAGAGTATTTAAATCCGGTTTTAATAGCTGAACCTTTACCTTCGTTAACCAAGTGACTTATTACAGTGGCCCCTGCACTTTCCGCTTCCTCTACAGTTCTATCACTGGACCCATCATCCACCACTATTACCTCATCTACATATGAGAGCTTACGTGCAACACTGACAACCTGAGCAACAGTGGCCTCTTCATTATATGCAGGTATAACAATGGAAACTGATTTATTGGAATTTTTAGTTGATTTGACTGAAGCAAGCAAAAAAACTAAAATCACTATTAGCCAAGACAAACTTTCACCTCTTTAAAACTTTTTTCTCATGGAAATATAAAATCTATAATATATCTATTATGTTTTAAGAATGTATAAATTTTTTTATTTATAGAGTTATAACTTTTAAAAGAAGAGCATTTGTTCGTAGCAACCGAAATAGAATAGATTAAAAAATAGTTAGTTATCCTATCGATTAAAATGGAAACAAAATATGGAAAATACTATTAAAGCAAATAAAAAAAATTTTAAAAAAAATAAGAAAAGTTATCACAAGATGTGATAACCTTTTTCGTTCAACTGCTTAGAGTCCGAAGAATACGTATATTGCAAATACGATAACCATTACCCACATGATTGGGCTGAACTCTTTTGCTTTGCCGGTAGCAATGGATGCAATTGCGTAAGTGACGAATCCCCATGCGATACCTAAGGAAATTGAGTAGGTTAAAAGCATCATGATGATTGTCATGAATACGGAAGCAGCAACTACCATGTTGTCCCAGTCAACTTCTTTTAATTGTACGATCATTAAGATACCTACAATTACCAATGCTGCAGCAGTTACGGAAGAAGTAAATAATGCTAAGACGGTAGGAGCAAAGATAAGTGCAAGCAAGAAGAAGATACCGGTAAATACAGCGGTCAATCCAGTTCTACCACCAAGACCGATACCGGTTGCACTTTCCACATATGCAGTTAAGGTTGAAGTACCTAAGATAGCACCAATGATTCCACTGATAGCGTCACCAAGGAAAGCTTTGTCGATGCCTTCAGCATTACCTTCCTCATCAACGAAACCACATTGATTTGCTAAAGGAATCAAGGTTCCAGTGGTATCGAAGAAAGTCACGAACAATAAGGAGAACAAGATCATGATCAAGTTAGGGATGTTGGAGAACAATTCGCCAAATCCGGATAAGAATGCACCAACTACAGAAGTGTCAAAACTGAATGAAATGAACTCTGCAGGAACGGCAGGCATTAAAGGATCTCCAGCGCCAAAACCGACTAAGGTAAAGATTACACCTAAAATTGCAGTTATTACTAAACCAAGGAATACAGCTGCAGGTACTTTTTTAATGTATAAGATTAAGGTAAGCAAGATACCGATTACTGCTAAAAGTGCAGGAGCGGATAAAATTGAACCCATACCTACGAGAGTAGCAGGGTCAGCTACGATAATTCCAGCACCTTTGAGTCCGATAAATGCTAAGAAGAAACCAATACCAGCACCAATAGCTAATTTTAAGTCAAATGGAAGAGCGTTAAGAATAGCTTCCCTTAAACCGGAAATGGTAATCAATAAAAAGATAATGCTTGATACAAATACAGCTGCAAGTGCAGTTTCCCAAGTGTTACCCATACCTAAAATGATTGTATAGGTAAACAATGCATTCATACCCATACCAGGAGCAAGACCAACAGGATATTTTGAAATAAGACCCATGATGATACAAGAGACCCCTGAAGCAAGAGCAGTTGCGAAAAATACTCCTGTTGCAGGCATTCCACCTTCAGCAAGCATAGCTGGGTTTACACCTAAAATATAAGCCATTGCCAAGAAGGTTGTTAAACCTGCAAGTAACTCAGTTTTTAGATCAGTATTATTTTCGTCTAATTTAAAAAATTTGTTTAACATAAAACACCTCAAGTATGAAAACTAAAATGAGATTAAGTTTTCTACATATTATATTTTATAGTTAATACATTTATTAAGTTTTTGTTATTTTTGTAATACTAAATAAGTTTATGAAATGACTTGAATCCTGAAAAAAATAAATTTAAAATGCTTGAAAATATATAAATAGCTTGAAAATAAAAATAATTTAAGAGTTAAAAAAATAAAATTTTTGTTTAAAGGTTATAAAATAAAAATAATCTAAGAGTTAAAAAAATAAAATTTTTGTTTAAAGGTTATAAAATGATGATTGCAGATACATTGTCACAGGAACTTAACATAAAAACATCCCAAGCCGAAAGCGTAATAAGGCTGATTGATGAGGGCAATACAATTCCCTTCATTGCAAGGTATAGGAAAGAGGTAACAGGTTCTCTTGATGATGAGATACTAAGGAAATTTGATGCAAGATTGAAATATCTCAGAAATCTTGAAGAGAAAAAGGAAAGTGTCTTAAATGCCATTGAAGAACAGGGAAAATTAACAGCTGAACTTAAGAAATCCATTGATGAAGCAATGACCCTTGTTGAACTTGAAGACTTATACAGGCCATATAAGCAAAAAAGGCGAACCCGTGCAACAATAGCTAAGGAAAAGGGCCTTGAAGAATTGGCAAACATTATACTCGCTCAAGAGATAGAGGTTCCGGTTGAAGAAATAGCCAAGGATTATGTGACTGGTGATGATGAGGATATAGAGGATGAGTTAAGGGTAAGCAATGCAGAAGAGGCAATCCAAGGAGCCCAAGACATAATAGCTGAAATAATATCAGACAATGCCAGCTTCAGGTCTCTTATTCGGGAATTGAGTTACGAAGACGGAGAACTCATATCAGAAGCGAAGGATAAGGATGAAGAATCCGTATATGACATGTACTACGATTATAGCGAGGAAGTGTCCAAAATAGCCAGCCATAGGATACTTGCAATCAATCGTGGCGAAAAGGAGAAATTCCTTAAAATAAAAATTAGTGCTCCTGAAGAGGATATCATAGCATACCTTACTAGACATGTTCTTATCAATAGGGGAGGAAAGCCTACCCGCCCAATCTATAACAAATATACTGAGGAAACATTAAAGGAAGCCATAGAGGATTCCTATAAAAGACTTATAGCGCCGGCCATTGAAAGGGAACTTAGAAACCAGCTATTTGAAAAGGCTGAAGACAAGTCAATCAAGGTTTTCTCCAAAAACCTTGAACAGCTATTGATGCAAGCGCCTATAATCAACAAGGTAGTGCTTGGATGGGACCCTGCATTCAGGACAGGATGCAAGCTGGCTGTGGTTGATGAGTATGGAAAGGTATTGGAAACAGGCCTTGTTTTCCCAACAGAGCCGCAGAATAAGATAGCGGAAACTCGCTCTACTGTCCGCGACCTGATTTTCAAATATGACATTAACCTGATCGCCATTGGAAACGGAACCGCTTCAAGGGAATCTGAAGCCATAGTGGCAGACATTATCAAAGACCTTGATGTGCAGTATGTCATAGTGAATGAAGCTGGAGCAAGCGTATACTCTGCAAGCGAATTGGCATCAGAGGAGTTTCCAGAATATAATGTAGGTGAAAGAAGCGCCATTTCAATTGCAAGACGTCTTCAGGACCCACTGGCGGAACTTGTTAAAATTGATCCAAAATCAATTGGCGTCGGCCAATATCAGCACGACATGAACCAGAAAAAATTAGGCCAATCACTTGACAGTGTTGTTGAAAAATCCGTTAATGAGGTGGGGGTGGATGTGAACACCGCATCAGTATCCCTTATGGAACATGTTTCAGGAATAAGCAAGACTGTGGCTAAAAACATTGTAAAGTACAGGGAGGAAAATGGCAAATTCTACTCAAGGGAAGAACTATTGAAGGTAAATAAATTAGGTCCAAAGGCATATGAGCAATGCGCCGGATTCATGAAAGTCAAGGATAGCCAAAATCCATTGGACAACACCACAGTTCATCCAGAGTCATATGGCGCCACAATAGCATTCCTAAGCTCAATTGGATATTCTCTTGAAGATCTGGACAATAGAAAAATAAAGGAATCTGACCTTGATTTGACTGACGAGGAATTTGAAAGAATCGCTTCAGAGATAGGAATCGGCCCAATCACATTAAGGGACATTGCAAAGGAACTTAAAAAGCCTGGAAGGGACCCAAGGGATGAAATGCCACAGCCAATCTTAAGAAAAGATGTCCTTACAATGGAAGACCTTGAAGAGGGCATGGTTTTAAGCGGTACAGTACGTAACGTGGTGGATTTTGGTGCATTTGTAGACATTGGAGTCCATCAGGATGGATTGGTTCACAAATCACAGATAACAGACACACAATTTGTAAGGCATCCCCTTGATTTCGTAAGTGTTGGAGATATAATTGATGTAAAGGTTCTTGATGTGGATGTGGCAAGGCACAGGATACAATTATCCATGATAATTTAATAAAATGTAGAATTTATAAAAAAGTGTCAATGAATAAATTAAAAAAAGTGACTGTAAAATAAATTAAAAACTAAATTAATGAAAAGTATATTAAAAACTAAAAAAAGTGATTAGATAAGAAATTATTCTTTCTTATCAATCAATTATCAAGCATTTTAAGAAGATTTCCTCTTGCTAAGATATTGTTTAGGCATCCTAAGAGGTTTGGTTATTTTCCAACTGGTGGAATTAATCATCTCTTCATTTTTATCTCTGGATTTCTTTAAGCTTACCTTGAGATCTTGATTTTTA
>JAUNXF010000086.1:0-1792 GCA_030539935.1 Methanobrevibacter sp. | reverse complement strand
TTATTCTTTAACTTTTCATTTTTATCCTTGAGTTTCTTATTTTTCTCTTTCAGCTTTTCCTTTTCCACCTTTAAGCTTTCATTCCTTCTGTTTAGGGATTGGTTCTTTCTATCCAAACTACCGTTCTTTAAATTCAAAGACCTATTCTCTCTTCTTAAGTCTCTTTGAGTCTCTAAAAGATTCTGAATATATTCCAATAGCTCTTGCTTTAATTCAAAAATCTTCTCATCGGAATAAGGACAAATGTTGAAGGAATTTTCACTGAAATATATGATATGGGAATCCTTAACAAAATAATTGATCATATCGGCCAAAAGAGCAGTGTCTCTAAACCTTATCTTATTTTTCATGACAACCCTCTTACCATCCTCATCATAAATAAGATGCAATTCGATCTTGGAGTTTTCATTTGGATTGAAAGGGATTTCAAAACTGAATGAATGTTTAAAATGCCAATCAATACCTAAGATCCTTTTTGTTTCAATATCTTGGAAAGAGCTGTTTTTAAAGTCATGGGTAAAAATCTCTTCACTTCCATCACTAAGTGTTTTAACAAGTTCCATGCCTAATGCATCTGAATAAGAGGAATTTGAAACAGAGCCGAAAAGTCTCAAGACCCCATTGTCTACACCAATGCCATCTATATAAATTCTATTATGATGTAAACTATTGAATGTGAAGTCTCCAGTTTTAAATAAAACTCCAGGCACATCTTCAATAGGCTCTGTTGACTCTTCAGATGAATCAGCAGAATCTACAGCTGATGAGCTTCCATCAAGCCCTTCTATCACATCAATATGGAAATCCTTACGATTTTTTAAAAACATTAGGAAGGCTCTTATATTTTCAACCTTATTGATTTTTGTATCATTGATGACCTCATCATCAATATAGCTTAATATTTCATAAATGACTTCAAAGAAATCATCTATGTCATCCTTTGTTATGTCATCCGGAAAATCGGATACGGAATTAAAGCCCTTAAGGTCATAAGCAATTACATACTGTATAAACTTAGGAACATTACCCTCTTTCTCTTTGCAATATTCGATTAAATGCAGATAAAACCTTTTTAGTGTGAGGGTGTATGATTCTGCTTTATTGAAAGTGTTATCAATCATAGAAGTTTTATCTGCCCTTTTTCTATAATAATAAGTGGAAGTGTGTATTACACCATATTTTTTCTTGTTTAATAAGATCTTATTGACTACCAAGGCATCATATCCATGAGGCAATAATGTATCAAATTCCATACCTTCCAATGCTTCTTTTTTTATAAATGAGGAAGCGATGGATAATTGGGGATTAGCGGGATAATTAACCAAATCCTTAATCTTTGTAGAATCATATTTATAATTTAACATGTGCTGGGCATTGATTCTTTCAAAAAATTGTATAGGAATAGAGATTAAATCAATCTCATCATAATGCTCTTCAAAATAATTGTAAACTTCCTCTAATGCATTTGGAGAAAGACGATCATCACTATCAAAAAAACTGACATATTTTCCATGGATATGCTTTAATCCAAAATTAAATGCACTTGCCTGCCCTCCATTCACTTTAGAGAAAACCTTAATGTTGTTTGGATACCTTTCCTGATATCCTAAAGCAATTTCCTTAGAACTGTCTGGACTTCCATCATCCACTATTATTAATTCCACATTATCTTCAAAACCAATTGATTGGTCGATTAAGGAATCAATAGCTTCAGAAAGATATTTCTCTACATTATAAATAGGCATTATAACAGAAAATTTAAAATCCATAAAAACACCACAACAAACTAATT
>JAUNXF010000085.1 GCA_030539935.1 Methanobrevibacter sp. | reverse complement strand
TATTACTTGGGCCTTCCAAGCCTACAACCCGGGTTCGAATCCCGGCAGCTGCATGCCCAAACTTTTACTCGCAAAAGTTTGATCAAAATTTTTTCTATTTTTCTATTGTTTTTCACTTTTTTATAATTATTTTTCTTTTATTTTGCCTATTTTTTTATTATTAACTAGTTTTAGTATTGATTTTCAGTTAATTTAATCTGATTTTCAGTTTATTTTTTAAATAAGTTTATATGTATTAAAAAATAATATTATATTAATATAAATTTATAATATGACTTTTTAAGTTATTATTTAGTTATTTAAGTTTATATTTTCATAAAAAGAATTAAAGAAAAAATTATTGTTGAAATTTAAAAATTATATTTATTTATTTAAATTAAAATTAATAGCAATTATTAGCTATTTCAATTAAAACTAAATTATTAAATGGTTGTGATTTAATGGCAGGAATTGTTGGATATGGAGCGAATGTGCCTTCATATAGAATAAAAGTAGAAGAAATCGCAAAAGTATGGGGAGATAACCCTGATTCAATCTCAAATGGTTTAATTGTTAATGAAAAATCAGTACCTTCTTCTGATGAAGATACTGCAACCATTGCAGTTACCGCTGCAAGATATGCATTAGCCAGAGCACAAATTGATCCTCAGGATATTGGGGCAGTTTATGTCGGTTCTGAATCTCATCCTTATGCAGTAAAACCAACCGCCACCATTGTTGCTGAAGCAATTGGCGCCACTCCTGATATGACTGCAGCAGACTTGGAGTTTGCTTGTAAGGCAGGTACTGCAGGTATTCAAGCCACTATGGGTTTAGTTGACTCTGGCATGATTAAATATGGTTTGGCCATTGGTGCTGACACTTCTCAAGGTGCTCCTGGAGATGCTTTAGAGTATACTGCATCTGCAGGTGGGGCAGCTTACATAATCGGTAACAAAAATACCATAGCTGACTTTGGAACCACTTACAGTTACACTACTGACACTCCTGACTTCTACAGAAGGGAAGGTCAACCTTACCCAAGTCACGGAGGAAGATTTACTGGTGATCCGGCTTACTTCAAACATGTATTAGGAGCAGCTAAAGGATTGCTTGAAAAAACAGATTCAAAAGTGGAAGATTATGATTATGCTATTTTCCATCAGCCTAACGGTAAATTTTACTTAAGGGCAGCTAAAAAATTAGGATTCACTCCAGAACAATATAAGGATGGACTCTTAACTCCTAATGTAGGCAATACCTATTCTGGTGCTGTTCCTTTAGCCCTTTCCAATGTATTGGATAAGGCAGAACCTGGAGATAAGATTTTCATAGTATCATATGGTTCAGGTGCCGGAAGTGACGGATTTACCTTAACTGTAAACGATAGAATTGAAGAAGTTAAGAATTTAGCTCCTACAACTGAAGAAATCCTATCCAAAAAGATTTATGTTGACTATGCAGTTTATGCTAAATTTAAGGGAAAACTTAGAATGGCATAGGTGAATTTAGGATTTAAGCTAAGGAGATTAAAAAACAATTTTTATTGATTATGAATTAATTATTTTAACATTTTGAAGGTGAAAAAATGAGAGATGTTGCAATTATTGGAGCTTCCCAAACAAAATTCGGTGAATTATGGGACAGTTCATTTAGAGAATTAATTTCACAAGCTGGTCTTGGGGCTATGGAAGATGCAAATCTTAGCGGAGCAGACTTGGAAGCTATGTTTGTAGGAAACATGTCTGCAGGTCTTTTCGTAGGTCAAGAACATATCGCAGCACTTATTTCTGATAGCATGGGTATGAACCCGATTCCATGTACAAGAGTTGAAGCTGCTTGTGCATCTGGAGGATTGGCACTTAGACAAGGTATCATGGCTGTCGCTTCAGGATATCATGATATCGTTGTATCTGCAGGTGTGGAAAAGATGACTGATGTTGTAGATGCAACTCCAGCTATTGCCACTGCTTCAGATCAGGAATGGGAAGCACAGCAAGGAGCTACTTTCCCATCATTATATGCTATGATCGCTCAAAGGCATATGTATGAATATGGAACTACAAGGGAACAATTGGCTATGATGTCTGTAGTAAACCATAAAAACGCTTCAAACAATCCAAATGCCCAATTCCCATTTGAAGTTACTGTAGATAAGGTATTAAACTCTTCTCCTGTTGCAGACCCATTAACCTTATTGGACTGTTCACCTGTTTCAGACGGTGCAGCAGCTATTGTTATTTGTGCAGCAGAAAGAGCTAAGGAGTTCACTGACACTCCTATTTATGTAAGGGCCTCTGCACAATCTTCCGGAACCATTGCATTACACAGCAGAAAGGACATCACTACCTTGGATGCAACCATTGCTGCTTCCAGAAAGGCATATGATATGGCAGGAATAACCGTAAAAGACATTGATGCAACTGAAGTTCACGACTGTTTCTCAATCAATGGATTGCTTGCAATAGAAGACCTTGGATTTGCCAAAAAAGGAGAGGGAGGTAAAGTTCTTGAGGAAGGACAGACCAATATCGATGGAGATTGTCCAATCAACCCATCTGGTGGTTTAAAGGCAAGAGGTCACCCTCTTGGAGCTACTGGTATTGCTCAAGCTGCTGAAATCGTATGGCAATTAAGAGGAGAAGCAGGCAAACGTCAAGTGGATGGTGCTGAAATCGGTATGACCCATAATGTTGGTGGTACTGGTGGTACTTGTGCTGTTCACATCTTTGGTAGAGATTTCAACTAGATTTCTACTTTCTTAACTTTTTTTATTTTTTTATATTCCTATTTTCAGTTCTTTTTTAATTTTTTATAAACTTTTAAACTATTTTTTCTAAGATTATTATTTTTAATAATTCTTTAATTTTTAGTTTTTTTATTCATCAAAAATAAGTTTATCAATATAATCCATATCTAGTGCTTCTTCTACAATGTTTGCTAGTTTTTCAAGTGAGTTCTCTACACTTGTTTCATATGGGTCTTCACTTGTTTTTATTTCTAGCCCTTTGTTTTTCCTTATATGATTTAAGAGTTCTCTTCTTAAATTGTAATTATTGAATATTCCATGGAAATAAGTTCCGAATACATTATTTTGGTAAGCACCATCAAATATCCCTTCATTATTATTTCCCATTCCCTTTTTAATTTTAAATAATGGGTTAGCGCTTAAAAGATTTGTTGTTCCTTCGTGCAATTCATATCCTGTAACTTCTTCTCCATTGATTTTTGAGAATATTTCATAGGTTTGATCAGATTTATCATTAAGGCCTAATTCAAAGGTAGCAAGACTTTGTTTCACGATTTTTTCTTCTCTAATAAATTCACTTTCAATGTCTAAAAGGCCTAATCCTTCAATTTCATCAAGTTGAGACTCTTTATGATTTTTATCGTAAATCCTATTTCCTAAAATTTGGTATCCTCCACAGATTCCAATAATTGGGATTTTCTTATTATTATGCAATTTTCTTATTCTATCGGCCATTCCTGACTCTTCCAATTCTTTCATGTCTTCAGTGGAGTTTCTGGTTCCAGGTAGGATAAGTGCATCAATATCTTTAAGCTTTTCTTTATCATCATATAATTCAATCATTCTAATTTCAACATCGTCCTCAGCATCAAAAGGATCGATATCTGTGAAATTAGCTATCTTTGGAAGTTTTAGAACCCCTATGATTATGTGTTTTTCATTTGCATCGAATTCTTTTTTCCAGTTATGTTCCTTTAAGGATGCGGAATCCTCCTCAGGAAGCTGCAGGTTTTCTGCATAAGGGACTATTCCAAGGACTGGCACTTCGATAATCTCTTCCAGTCTTTCGATTCCAGAGCATAACAATTCCTGTTTTCCTCGGAATTTGTTTATGATAACTCCTTTGAATCTTGATCTGTCTGCATCATCAAGCAATAGGAAGGTTCCAGCTATTGATGCAAACACTCCTCCCTTATCAATGTCTCCAACAAGAAGCACATTTGCATCCGCTATTTCTGCAGCACCCATATTTGCAAGGTCTCCTTCCCTTAAGTTAATTTCGGCAGGAGATCCAGCACCCTCCATAATTATCATGTCATAATCTTTCTTTAAGTTGTTTAATGAGTCTATTACCGCTTCTTTTGCCATGATTCTATAATCTTCATCGTCCATTAGATTATTGTCAATATCCTTTTGGGTAGCTTTTGTCTTGTCATACTTTCTAAAGAAGTCCTTGTTTCCAACTGCTTCGCCTTGAATGATTACCTGTGAACATGATTCCCCTTTTGGCTTTAATAAAATAGGGTTCATGTCTACTGTAGGCTCTATATTTGCAGCTTTGGCTTGCAATACCTGTGCAATGGCTATCTCCTTATTTTCCTTTGTAGTGTATGAATTTAAGGACATGTTCTGTGATTTGAATGGAGCAACCTTATATCCTCTTTTTGTATATATTCTACAAAGGGCTGCAACAATCAAGCTTTTTCCAGCATTGGATGCAGTTCCTTGAATCATTAAACATTTTGTCATAATCTTACCTAAATCATTATATATTAGTTTCATTTGTTTTTTATAAAATATAAATTTTATTTGATTGATTTGTTTTTTGATTGTTTATTTTGTCTTTTCTATTTTTCTTATTTTAGTTAACTAAAGTTACTAAAATACAAACCTTTTTATATTACTAAAATCATAAAGTTATTAAGCATATAGTTTAATATATATAAATATAATAAACTACACACCTAATAATGTATGTATATATTGTTGAAATCAACGACAATTAAAGATTAAATTCATAAAAAAAGAAATAACTAGAAATTAATAAATTATAAAACTTTCAGGAGGTTTTAAATGGAAGAAGATAAGATTGTATCTACAGAGGCAGAAAACTTAGAATCTAAAGTAGAAATCGAAGATTCCACTGTAGAAGATAGTATAATAGATGAAAATGATGCAGCTGAAGAAATTGAAGCCAAATCTGAAGAAAAGGATTCCTTAGAAGTGGAATTTGTTGAAGATGATGAAGGCAATCGCAGGATTAAGCCTATGCTTGATTATGAATCAATTTCAAATACTGCAGATATAGAAGTGCCTCCTTTACTCATTGACCAGGTCATTGGCCATGAGGAATCTGTTGAAACCATTAAAAAAGCAGCAAAGCAAAGAAGGAATGTTCTTCTTATTGGGGATCCTGGTGTAGGTAAATCAATGCTCGCAAAGGGAATGGCAGAATTATTGCCTCCTGAAGTGTTGGAGGATGTATTGGTTTATCCAAATGCTGAAGACAGCAATTACCCATTAATCAGAACAGTCCCTGCAGGTCAAGGTAAAAAAATTGTCAAGGCAAATAAGGCCAGTGCCAAAAGTGGCGATGAGAAGAAGATGATGATTACCATGTTTGTCACTGCAGCAATTTTTGTTCTTGGTATATTATATCAAAGGATCTTTGAAGCTATTATTGCTGCCCTTCTCGTTATATTTATTTCAATGCAAATCAAACCTAAAGTCACCAATTCCGCTCCAAAGTTATTGGTCAATAACGGAGACAAAAGATTTGCACCATTCATGGATGCCACTGGGGCTCATGCAGGTGCATTGCTCGGTGATGTAAGGCACGACCCTTACCAATCTGGAGGTCTTGGAACTCCTGCACATGAACGTGTTGAAAGCGGTATGATTCATAAGGCTCATAAGGGAGTTTTATACATTGACGAAATCGGTACAATGAGCATGAAAACCCAACAGGAGCTTTTATCTGCAATGCAGGAGAAAAAATATGCAATCACTGGTCAAAGCGAAAACAGCAGTGGTGCAATGGTACGTTCTCAAGCGGTTCCTTGTGACTTTGTTCTCGTGGCTTCCGGAAACATTCAAGTTCTTGAAGGTATGCACATTGCAATGCGTTCAAGAATCAGAGGATACGGTTATGAAGTCTTCATGAAGGATTATATGGAAGACACCGAAGAGAACAGAAGGAAGCTTGTTCAATTCGTTGCCCAAGAAGTCAAGAATGATGGAAGGATCCCTCACTTTGCAACTGATGCACTTGATGAAATCATATTGGAAGCTAAGCGTAGGGCTGGAAGAAAAAATGCCTTGACCCTTAGGCTTAGGGAGTTAGGTGGTTTGGTCCGTTCCTCTGGAGATGTAGCTATTGAAGAAGGTGCTGATTTGGTAACTGCTGAGCATGTAATAACCGCTAAAAAGTTCGCAAGAACATTGGAGCAGCAAATCGTTGACAGATCAATTATCCAAAGAAAGGAATACAGCGTATTCCATTCTACCGGTGGAAAAATCGGTATGGTCAATGGTTTGGCGGTTATGGGCGATAGAAGCGGTATAGTTATGCCAATTGCTGCTGAGATGGCTCCTGCAAACAGCAAGAACGAAGGTAAGATCATTGTTACTGGTAAGCTTGGAGAAATCGCATTGGATTCAGTTCAAAATGTAAGTGCAATCATCAAGAAATACACTCAAGTGGATATTTCCAACCATGACATTCATGTTCAGTTCCTGCAAAGCTATGATGGTGTTGAAGGGGACAGTGCAAGTGTTTCCATAACTGCAGCTGTAATTTCAGCTGTTGAAGGAATACCTATTGACCAATCCGTTGCATTGACAGGTTCATTAAGTGTTCGTGGAGATGTAATGCCTATTGGTGGAGCTACTGCCAAGATTGAGGCAGCTGCTGAAGCGGGAATCAAGAAGGTTCTATTGCCAAAATCCAATATGGAAGATGTCATGCTTGAGAAAAAGTATGAAGACATGATTGAAATCATTCCTATTGAAACAATTGAGGATGTATTGCAAAACATCCTAATCAATGGAAGCAAAAAGGAAAGATTAATTAAGAAAATGAGAGAAATCAGTGGTGCTGTAACCAGCAAGGTTTCCGCTGATGGCATTAGCTTATCTAAACCAAGCACTAATTAATTTCTTAATTTTTCTATTTTTTTTATTTTTCT
>JAUNXF010000084.1 GCA_030539935.1 Methanobrevibacter sp. | reverse complement strand
ATAATCATTAAAATAAGATCATGAAATGGAATATCTTAAGGTGGCAGCCATGCCTCCTAAGCCCTCAAGCTGCTTTCCACCTTCATGCTGGCTGCTTATAACCAAAACCTCACCAGACATATTTTCCACCATATCCATAGATTCTTCAAGGTCTTCACTTCTGATTAGCTTATCCAATACAAGCAATTTGTCAATAGCTCCCATATTAATGGCTTCCTTTACTTGTTTTTTACCATAAACAACCAAATTGGAAGACTTTGCTATTTCTTGAAGGATATCGTTAATGGCGGAAATTTCAAATGCAACCCTATTTTCAGTGGCCAATTTCTCAACTGTTCCCTTTTTAAGAACCTCATTAATTCCTACACGGCCTCCAGAGCCTGTGGATTCAATTATTGTTTTTTTAGCCAAATCCTGATGTTTAGACTCCAGATATTTCAAAAAGTCATTTTTAAAGAATCCTGGACCTGCTAAAACAATGGTTTGAATGTTGTCAAATTTAAGGATGTACTCTACAATCCTTTCATAGAATTTAACTATATTCTTAGCCCTGTTCTTATCGATGATTCTTTTTCCGGAAACATTTCCCATAACTGGACCATAATACTCTATTCCAAATTGCCTCATCAATCCAAAATCAGCAACATCATCTTCCAAAACTACAATGATGGCAGATAGTTTCTTTGATGCTTCAATAGCTTGATTGATTCTCTTTAATACATATCCTGACCAATGCTCCTTAAAGATCTTAATTGGAGTGTTCAGTTTTGCTTCAATTGTATGGTGAGATCCAAGAGGAATCAAGTCTTCTGGGCCTTTAATGATGGAACCGATTATCCTAAGCTTCCCAGTGAATATGTGAAAGCTTACATCCTCTACTGAAACACCTAAAGTAAATGTCCTTTTAACTCCCCTATCGCTTCTTAACTTATCTCCGGTTGTATCTTGAATTCTTCTTGTAGTCTTGGAATACACAGTATCCCCTTCAGCGATTATATGGGACAAATGCCATAAGTCATCTAAAGTTTCAGGAAGAAGTTCGATGATTCCCTTCTTTTTATCTTGATAAGTTATTTTCATGAATAGACCTCAAAAGGATATGATAAAATAATAATTCTTTTCAAATTTAAGCCTTAAAAAAGCAAATTATATAAATAAAATAATAATTCTTTTCAAATTTAAGCTTTTAAAATGCAAATCTAATCAAAAATTATAAAATATTTAATAATTATATTTATTATAGAATAATATAAAATATGATTGTTGATAATATATAAAATTAAGTAATTTTTAAAGCGATTTATTCTAACTAAATTTATGGAACTAATAAGATGAAGATTGGAATTATTGGAGGAACAAGAGGTCTGGGAAAAACCTTGGCATGGTATTTAAAGGACTTTAACTATGACGTTACAGTGACTGGAAGAGACAGGATAGTGGGAAATCAGGTAAGTGAAGAGCTTGGAATAAAATATTCTGACAATAATAAAAAGATAGTGCAGAATAGTGATATTGTAATCATCTCCGTCCCTATTTCAAGTACTGAAGAGGTTATAGAGGAATTGGCCCCGTTCATGAAAGAAGGATCCCTAATGCTTGATGTGACATCAGTTAAGGAAGGGCCAAGCAGAAAAATGAAAGAGTGTTTGGGAGAAGGGGTCGAATTCATTCCAACCCACCCTGTATTCGGTCCGAGAACAACTGATTTGAAGGGGCAAATCATAGTGCTTACACCAATTGAAAAGGGAAAATGGTACCCTATAATCTATAAGTTCCTGGAAGACAAGGGAATGAGAATAATTGAAACAACCGCAGAGCATCATGATGATATGATGGGAGTGGTTCAGGTTTTAACTCACTTCTCATACATTTCCACCGCGTCCGCCATTGAAAAACTTCAAATCGACATTAAGGATACTGAAAACTATGAAAGCCCAATCTATAATCTGATGATTGATACAATAGCCAGGATCGTATCCCAAAATCCATATCTCACTTATTCCATCCAGCATGAAAACAAGCGTGGAGAAAAGATCAGGCAAGCACTTTTTGATTCAGTCAGCGAATTAAAGGATGCCTTGACAAAGGAAGATGAAGACAAGTTTGTTGAGATTGCGCTTAAGGCAACAAAGCACATGGGGGATATTCAGGCAGCTTTAGGTAGAAGTGACAAGGCAATAAACTCACTGACCCAGGAATATAATATACTCCTCCAATCAATAGGAAGCGAAGTGGGGCTAAAGCATATCTATTCAGACACAATCCATGTTGGAACAATTAAGAAGATTGACTTGGATTTCATATATCTGGAAGATTCCAACGGCAAAGTTAAAAGGCTGAAAATATCCAATGTGGAAATCTTAAGTGATGAGGAATTGCGCCAATGGAAAATCAGCAATCAAAAGATCCACACAAGAGACATCAGCGCTATTTTTAATAGGAATTCAAGCCCACATATCATTAAAGACACTTTAAATAGGGTTGAAGATGTGATTGGAGTGGAAATAATCGACATTTATAAAGAGGAACCTATAAAGGAAAACCAAATCAGCTATACATTTAAGATATTGTCATTGAGTGAAGATTCAATTGAAGAATGCATAAATGTCTTAAAGGGATTTGGTGGAATTACAAGGTAAATGAACCATTGAAAATTATTAGAAGTTATTAATCGAAATTCAATATGAATTAAAAAACAAAAGCAAAAACTAAACTAAACTAAAGGTGAGGATTATGGCTAAAGTCATATTATTAAATGGAAGTCCAAGGAAAAACAGCAACACCCTTATGGTTCTTAAGGAATGTGCAAAAGCCATTGAAGCAGAAGGTGTTGAAGCAGAAATCATTTCACTTAAGGGAATGAGAATTGAATCATGCATTGCATGCAATAAATGTGGTGAAAAGGGAAACTGTGTTTTAAATGACGGATTAGATGAAATCATTGATAAAATAAGGGATGCTGATGGATTCATACCAGCAGCACCTGTTTACTTCGGAACTGCACGTGGAGACATCATGTCTGCACTTCAAAGAATCGGAAAAGTATCCAGAGGAGGAGACAAATTCCTGAATTGGATGGTTGGAGGCCCAATTACAGTGGCAAGAAGAGGAGGGCAAACCTTAACCCTACAGGAAATGACCATGTTTTTCCCAATCAATGGCATGATCATAGCCGGTTCCAGCTATTGGAACATGGTTACCGCAGGCCCTGAAGGAACTGCACTTGAAGATGTCGAAGGAATAGAAACCGTAAGACTATTTGGCTCAAATGTAGCCAAATTAATTAAGAAAATCAAGGAATGAACTTAAAGGTCACCAATAAAAAAAAAAAAAAAAAAATAAAAAAAAAAAAAAAATTTAATTATTAAATCATAGATTAAATTTCTTTTTAAAGCTCTTGAGGAAAAACCATGAAAATGATTAAGCAAACATTGGGATTGAATGTAGGAGATTCAAAATATTACATCAAGCTAATCATAGAAGCCGTTTTAATTGGTTTATTCTCAGGCTTTGTTGTATCCCTATACAGATGGGGATTGGATAACAGTGAAAATATACTATTCAGCACCTTAAAGCATATCCAAGGAGACCTGACATTGACCATTGCATGGTTCTGCATCCTTGCACTTATGGGATTGATAACTGCCCGCCTAATGAAATGGGACCCAGACAGTTTAGGAAGCGGAATACCTCAAGTAATGGGAGAGGTAAAGGGATACTTCGATGTATGCTGGTGGAAAACATTGATAGCCAAGTTTATTGGAGGAACCCTTACTGCACTTGGAGGTCTTTCATTGGGAAGGGAAGGGCCATCTGTCCAATTGGGAGCAATGGCTGCAAAAGGAGTTTCAAAATACTTGCCAAACAGCAAAACTGATGAAAAGCGTCTTTTGGTATGTGGAAGTGGAGCTGGACTGGCAGCTACCTTCAGCGCACCTCTTGCAGGATTCATCTTCACATTAGAGGAAATCAACAAGGGCTTTGACAGGTCAATCGTCCTTGTAGGACTTGTTTCAGCAGTTGTGGCCGTTTTAGTGTCCAACCTTTTCTTTGGGCAAAGCCCAATATTTCCATTTACCTCATTAAACCTTCCCCTAAAATATTTCTGGCTACTCATTGTTTTGGGAATATCCATTGGAATATTGGGATACATATACAATGTTGGAATGATTAAGGCATCAGAGGCATGGGACAGACTAAGTTTCCTCCCATTGGAAGTTAGATACATTATAGTATTCCTTGTAACTGGACTTGTAGGCCTGGTCTTGCCTGAAGTCCTTGGCGGAGGATACTCCATGATGCATTTAATAGAATTAAGCCTGCCTCCATTATCAATACTCATCATCCTCCTAATCGGAAAATACCTTCTTTTGATATTCTGTTTCGGTTCAAGCGCTCCAGGAGGAATATTCTATCCAGTGCTCGTCATTGGAGCATATATCGGGGCAATATTCAGTGCAATCGTCATTCCTATCTTTGGATTGGACCCTCTAATCGCATATAAGTTCATCATGATATCAATGGCTGCAATGTTTGCAAGTTCAGTTAGGACTCCAATAACTGCAGTCGTATTGATTGCTGAAATGACAGGGGTCACCAACTCAATTGTTGCAATGATTGTTGTAGTCATTCTTGCATACATCATTCCAACCATTTTAGGCAATGACCCGATTTATGAGACCTTGCTTATGAGATTGCTTAAAAAGAACAAGGGAATTGACTTTGACAAGACAAAAAGCGTTTTGGAAGAGTATGTTGTTCCAATGGACTGTGCGCTCATAGGCACTAAAATCTGGGAGCTTCCTATTCCCAAATCTGCAATGGTTGTTTCAGTGGTAAGAAGTGGAAATACACTAATCCCAGATGAGGACCTTGAATTGAAATATGCTGATGAACTTTTCATTATAATGAATCAGAACACATACTCTGATGACAATCAAAAAATAGAATCATTGATTTACAATAACTGGAAAGAGGAATGAAAAGCAATTAATTTTTTTAATAATTATTAAAACACCTTAATAATAAAAAGGAGAATAGATTATGAGAATAGCTGTAGCTTCATCAAATGGAGAGGACGTGGATTTGCATTTTGGAAAGGCCCATTCATTATATGTTTATGAATATGACGAAGAAAAAGACGATTTCAACTTCATAGACCATAGAACCGTTGAAATTGAAGTGGACATGAAGCATCAAAATCCAAAGATCATTAAGGCCATTGAAGATTGTGAAGTGTGCATTTGCCAGCAATTTGGCCCAAAGGCACAAATCTATGCAGAAGATGCCGGATTAAAATTGGTTAAGGATGAAGGAACCGTTTTGGAAGTCTTAAGAAAATACATTGCCCATGTGAATTTCATGAAAAACATTAAAATCTGATAAAGATTCTTTTTATAAATAAGCAAACCTCGAAAACAAAATCAAAAATAGAAAAACAGAAAAAATAGGTTGGATTATGATGAAGAGGATTGGAAAATGACTATTTTCCAACTCCTTGAAGAGCAATTGGAACATAATCCCTAAATCTTTCATCATTTAACAAATCAGTCTCTTCAACCAGGTACTTGCTTCTTAGCTTATTGTTTCTAGACAATCTCATCTGGCTTTCAATAAAGCCCTCTTTTTCTATCAGTCTAGAAAGGCGTTTGCCATAGGTTAAGTAAGGGTTGATAATCTTTAATCTCATCAACTCTATAACTGATTGATTTTCAAGACATAATGTTTTCGCCACCATATCCATTTCATCCAATATATCCAATGCCCAATCTTTTAAACTTATATTCTGCCCATCCTTAATAAGCATAAGCTTTGCATCATACCCATATTCAGCAGTTTTCTCCTCATTGTAAAGAGCTTCCTCTTGCCATTTTTCATAATCGGACTCTTCTTTAGCAAGGAGATAAATCATAAAGAGATGCAGGAAATTCATGTCATTTTTTATCAAACCGCATTTATAAAATGGATTGATATCCAAAGTTCTTATCTCAAGATACTTTATGCCATCATCATTTAAGGATTCTAAAAGATTAGAAGGGTCTTTAGGCTTCAATCTAATTTGGGTGTATAATTCTTTCGCCTGTGACAAATGACCCTCATCAATAAACGATTGAATATCCCTTGTAAATTCCTTTATTGAATTATAACTTGGATATAAATGTTCTAAATTCTTATATCCGCAAGAGGCATTTCTAAAGGAAGGTCCCCTATCACTATAAACACTGCCTCGATCATCCCTATGATTCATTAATTTTCGACATTCTAAGGTAAAGCTATCATGAACTGCAACAGAACAGCCAGTCAAATAAATTATAAGCCACACATAACGAATGTAATTACGTGAAATCTTTAAATAAAGATTATCCTTAAACTCCTTATATGAAACATTTCCCTTGTCTTCGATTAAATTGGCATATAGCTTTTGAATCAAATCCTCCTTAAATGAAAAATTAAAATGAATGCCAGAGATTAACTGCTTTTTAAGACCGTATTTTTTAGCCAATCCCCTCCTATACTCCATTGATTCCTCACCTAATCCTCGACCTTTGTATTTGGCTATAGGAATCTTGCTTGACTCTGGAAGTATGCAGGGCAATGACTGAAACCAAAGATATTCATCATCCAACAATGAACTGTTCACTAAATCAGCCATAAATGAAAAAAATGAAAATGCCTCATCAATTGTATCAAATGCAGGAGTTATTATCTCTATTTGACTTTCTGAAAAATCAGTTGTTATATAAGGATTTGTCAATTTATTGCCAAAAATTTCAGGATGAGGGCTTAAGGAAAGTTCACCATTTTCATTTACTCTTAAGCATTCCCATTCAATCCCAAATGATCCTTTTTTTAATTCCTCCGAACTTAAATTTTCTTTAATCTGCGACAGATTAAATATTTCATCCATTTTATCTCCCCATTAAAAGCATTTTTAAATTATCAAATAAACATCAAACA
>JAUNXF010000083.1 GCA_030539935.1 Methanobrevibacter sp. | reverse complement strand
AAAAGATAGATTAAAGAAATAGATTAAAAAGAAAAAGAATAGAATGAAAAATAATATAAAAATTATAAAATTGAAACTTTTAAAACCCCATCCACTTTAATAAATTCATTTAAAAGTTCACCAGGGATAGGATCTTCAGTAATAATTGTTAAAACAGGCTTTGCATTTAATTTAGTGTCTCCTGCATAAGCTTGACGAATATTTATCTTATGCTTGCTCATTATCCAAGCAACCTTAGCTAAAACACCATCACTTTTTTCACCTGCTTCTATTTCAATAACCCCTAAATCCAAGTTTTTTGCAATGTTCTTTATTAATGTGCCTGCGGGAACAATATTTGAAAATATTTCATATAACTCCTTATCAGCAATAATCACATCTACAGTAGATTTAATCACTCTACGATCAACATTTGTCGCTGCCGCCAATGCTGAATCACTGATTTTCAAATCCCCACAATATATTTTGCCATCTTCACCGATTCTTAAACCTAACTCAAACATCTTTTGAGCCACATTCATTCTTGCAGGATATTTGCTGAATTTTAAATTTAAATTTTCCCACATAGTATCACCAAACCATTATCTAATAATATATTGTACTTCCAAGTATATAAATGTATACTAATACATAAAAATGTACATTATAAAATATGCAATTCAAGAATCAGTGCAAAAGAAATGACAAAATGGATTAAAAAAAGATCAATAATATAATGAAAAAATAGGGATAAAATTGACTATAAGTGTAAAATATGAAAAAATAGGAAAAATTAGTAAAAGTAGGCTAGCTGGGATTCGAACCCAGGACCTCACGGTTATCAGCCGTGCGCGCTGACCAGGCTGTGCCACTAGCCTATGAAAAATAAAATACAACTATTATAAAATATATGTTAACTAATATATAAATCTTTTGATTGAAAGCATTTTTTATAAATTAAAAGTAAAAAAAGATTATAAAACTAAAAAGAATAAGTTTTAAGTTAAAAATATTAAAAAAATAAGAGAATTAAGTTAAAAAACTTATTTAATCTCTATTTAACATCTCATTAAGAGAATCAGCCATTACATGACCTTCAATAATAATTTTAACTTTATCAATTCCTTCAACTTTTAAAGCTTCCGCTTTAGCTTGAGCAGCTATACGGGTAACACTCATACAACCAGGGTTAGTAGGTTTAATTACTAATTCTGCAGTTGATCCATCAATTGCGATAGATTGTACAATACCCATTTCTACAATACTTACACCCATGTGAGGGTCATTTACAACAGAAACTGCATCTTTAACAGCAAGTGCTAATTCTTCAGACATTTTATCTCCTCGAATATTTTTTTAATTAAATTTTATTATAACTATATTAGATTAAAATTTTCCAAATTTTATATCCTAACAAAAAGTTAATAATATAACTATTGTTTTAATTATATTTATAGATTTTCAATTAGGATAATAAAAATTTATCCTAATTCTTAATCCTATGCCTTATCTTTACTCCAATGCCATTTCTAGATTCAACCATTTCACGGCCGGTCAAAACAGCTTTTCCAACTGCTACAACCTCATCATCCTTTACGACGACCACTTCATCCTTAGGAAGAATGGACAAATCTGCATTTACAATTCCTGGAGCAAATAATGAGTTGGTTTTTAAATCAAAATCAATTTCAACCACATGAATGCCCAGTTCAGCAAGTCTCCTACCGCCTTCAAGGTTAAGGGTGTATAATCCAATATCCCTATTGAGAAGAGCCAACTGCTTTCCATCTGAATAAACATTTCTATGATATCTTCCCTTTGTAACAACATCATCAGTGATGATGGCTTCAGCTTCCTTTCCAAACTGATATTTGGCTACTGATCTAAGCTCATTTAGAACCCTATCCCTATGTTTTGTTTTAGGATATTTCTTAAGCTCTTCCCTTAAGTTGAATATTGATTCTGGAGAGGTTGGCTTGCCTCCTACACAAACATAGATGCAATTCTCCAAGTACTCGCGACAAACCTCCTCATAACCGCCTTCAACATTGGCAATCACCGGTTTGTCTCCAACATAATCCCTTAGAAGCTCTCCAGCCAATCTGATTTCATCGTCACTCCAATCACCTGAAACCGCAACATCATAAGATTGAATCGGGAAAGTGTTTTCCAATTCCCTTGGACAAATTCCAAATGGGGAAGTTACAATTACCTCTTGATAACCTTTAGTAGCCCTTCTAAACCTTTGATGAGATTGGGAATTTGAGTATGGCTTTTTCATACTGCATGGAAGTGCAACGACCACATCGCCTAAAGGTTGCATCATAGCCATCCTCTGTCTCCATCTAACCACTTCAGGCCTGTATAAAGACTCATCACTTGAACAAATAACTTTCATTCTTTTCCTCGTATAAATTGTAAAATTAAAATAAGTTTAAAAAATAATCAATTAAATATTTGATTTTCATTTATAAAATAGTTTTTATAAAAACTATTCAAATCTTAAAACAAGCTCTTCATGCATTTCCTTGATTTTTTCAATGGAAGGGTGATTTTCACCTAATTTCCTCTTCCACTTTTCAATGGTAAAATCAACATCCACTTCATCTGCACCATTAAACAAATTATCTGCATGTGAAACTATTTTCTCTTCTAAAGTCTGAGGAACATAACTTTTTATGGGAAGGCCCAATGCCTTTGCATCCTCTTCAGTAAGGCCGGTGCCAATATGCCTTTCAACGATATTGACTATTTCCTCACAATATCCTCTTTCCCTAAGTATTTGGGCTCCAATGACAGCATGTTCAATGGAATTGGTTCTGCATCTTCCAATATCATGCAACAGGCCGCCAACCCTTACAAGCTCCATATCCACATCATCAAAATTTGATGCAATTTCACAGGCCTTTCTTGAAACTCCCTTAGAATGTTCAATTACCCATTCGGGACAACCTAATTCCATCAATAATTTAATTTCCTCATCCATATAATCACAATTTCAAAAAATCATTTATGCCGGATCAATTTAAAAAATAGTAAAAATAGTAAATTACAAGAAAAAATTCTAAATCAGATTAATTAAAAAAAAAAGAATAGAAACAATTAATGAAAGAAAATTATAATTCTTCTTTCATCATTCTTTCACGTTCTCTATCTTCCTCTTCCAACATTTCCATTAATTCATCCCAGGATTCTAAAGATTCCTTTGCAGCCTCTTCAGACAATTTTTCAATAGCATATCCTGCATGAATCAAAACATAATCACCAATCTGCACATCAGGAAGAAGATCCAATTTTGCATTTTGTCTTACTCCTCCAAAATCTGCAGCACAAATATTGGATTCAGTGTCAATCTCTACAATTTTAGCTGGTGCAGCAATACACATAACAACAACTCCTTATTTTTTTAAATGAATTAGCTTATTTAAATTGAATTAAATAATTTCTTAATGAATTAAGTTTATTTAAAGCATTGAATTAATTTTAAAAAAATTTAATTCAAAAATCACTTTCTTTTAATATTGTTATTATAGTTCTTACATTATATAAATATTTTTATTTTATAAAATAAAAACAATTTCAAAAAATAAAAACCTGAATGGAGGCATTATCCAAAAAGCAATCAACAAATAATTTATAATAAAAATAACAAACTAAAAATAATTAAAACAACTTATTTGAATAAAAGGGATTGGAAAAAATAAAAAAGAGTAGGGATAAAATGGAAGAGATCAAGAAAATCAAAAATATCGTAATTGGAGCAGGCCCTGCAGGAAGATTAGGTTCATTTGAACTTGGAAAATTAGGAGAAGAAACCCTATTGATTGAAAAGAAATACATTGCAGGAACCTGCCTTAATGAAGGATGCATGGTTGTTTGTGCATTAACTGACATCAGTCGTTTCATAAGAAATTTCGAAAGGTTCAGTGAAATCGGGTTTATTGATGGAAACATAAATTTTGATTATAAGTCTGCATGTGACAACATTAAAAAGACACAATTATTCCTCCGCAAGCTTAACCAAGAAGAGAACGAAAGCGTAAACAACAATGTTCTTTACGGAGAAGCCAGCGTAGAAATAAGTGATGAAGACAGAATCATGGTTAATGTGAAATTAGACAACAGCAATGCTCTTCAAAAAGAGGAATATGAAGGGATAGACTCATTAACCTTTGAGGCGGAAAACCTGTTGATAGCTACTGGAGCAAGGCCATTCATTCCAAATATCCCTGGAGCGGAATATGCCCTGACAAGCAGTGATGTGCTTGACTTAGAGGAAGTCCCAGCTAAATTGAATATAGTCGGAGGGGGAATAATAGCCACTGAACTCTCAAACCTTTTCTCAAGTTTTGGAAGTGAAGTGAAGATCATCGCAAGAAGTGAAATCTTAAAGGATTTGGAGATGGAAATAAAATCCTATGTAGTTAAGAAACTGATCAATGAAGTTGAAATCTATGAGAACACCAATGTATTGGAGATTTCTGAAAACTCCATCAGAACCGATAAGGGAGAATTTGAAGGAAAAACATTAATAGCTACTGGAAGAGTCCCTAACAGTGAAATAATAAGAGATATCGTCGAATTGAATGATGATGGCTCCATAAAAGTCAATGAATTCTTCCAAACTTCAAATCCCCACATATACGCTGCAGGTGATGTTACAGGAGGCATAACCTTAACTCCATATGCGAGAAAGGAAGGAATCTCTGCTGCAAGAAACATGGCAGGATATCTGAATAAATTTGATGACATCATCGTTCCACAATCATTAACATTGGATTTGGATGTCAGTTTCACCCAAAGGCAAAAGGAACAAGACAGCGAAAATCTTGAGGACATCATTATCCCAGGTCTTGGAGGCCCTCATGCATTTTGGAGAATTTTAAGTGGAGGAACAGGAATTACAAAAGTTTCATTGGATAGGGAAACAGAAGAAATAGTCAGGGCAAGCCAAATATCCCCATCTTCAATTGATGACACCGCTTATCTTGCATTCCTAATGAACATGGGCATAGAAAAAGAGGACTTTGATGACTTTTTAGAAGTTCATCCATCTACAGATGCATATTATAAAATTCTTAAAATTATGTAAGAAATAGAAAAGGCATAATTAATCAAAAAGAAAATAGAAAAATAACTAAAAGAACTAGTTAAAAAGAAATAACTAAAAACTATATAAAGAAATTAAAAAATAAAATAAAATAAACAATTGATAAGATAATTAAATCTTATCAATTTTCTTTTTTTAAAATGATTAAATCAATTATTTTAACCAATTGACTAAAACATCATCACGTGGATTTGGTTCGTTTGGCTCAACCTTATAACCTAAAGCAACACCGTATAATGGAGTGTATCCTTCAGGAATATGGAGTTTCTTCAAGTTTTCTTCAACACTGAAGTAGATTGCAACGAGACCTAACCAACAGGATCCAATGTCCAATCCTTCTGCTGCAAGAAGCATATTTTCAATAGCTGCAGAACAGTCTGCTTGCATATTGGTAGCATCTGATTTGGCAGAAACAAATACGACTGTTGGAGCATTGTGCATTACATTTACACCAGATTCAGCTATCGCTTCAAGAAGCTCATCTCCAGAATTGGATAAGATGCCACGTACAGAATCATTAATCTCTGCAAGAAGCTCCTTGTTTTGAACTACTGTAAAATGCCATGGAGCTTCCCCTCTTGCAGTAGGGGCCAAAATAGCTGCATGCAATATTTTTTCAATATCTTCATCATCTATCTGCTCATCCTTATAAGCTCGTACGCTTCTACGATTTTTAATTACTTCAAAGATATCACTCATAAAATCACCATAAATAAAATCTAAAATAAAACTTAAAATATCATTAAACTTACTGTAACCTTCTTAAATCAGCAGGCTTTGTTCTAATGTCTTTTTCAACCACTCTTTCAAGATTAGGAGAATATGGGTTGTAAACCAATCTTCTGAATCCAAGTGCAATCAATAAATTATCATCAATAATCTGTTGGCGCTCACCAAGAATGATTTTTCTAAATAAATCACCTAAACCTCCGCCAGTTAAAACATCCATAAATAAATCACCGAAAGTTGGATTATTTATGTGTAATTTATTAATGAGGAATCTGGATAAATTTTTTCTTCTAATATACGCAATTAATGCAGTAGTTACAATGAACAATACCAAAGTTCCTAAGAAACCTCCAAGAATATAATAGCTGATTCCTAAAGCTAAGGCGAAGGTGTGATTACCTACCTCTCCCATCATGATCTTTCCAGAATAATCTAAAGGAGCATAACCTATACAGGTAACTAAAGTAAGCAATGGAACATAATATGCTGGAATTTGAGCTACAGGAGCCACACCCACTATTACAGTGGCAAGAATTGTGAAAAAGCTCATTATAATGACAACGCTAGCTGCAGACCCCGGCTGCATATCTGCAATATTCATTGGCTGAATCATTAAGGCAACTAAAATAGAAGAGATTCCCATAAGAGGATAACCTAATCCTATAACACATAGCATACCTATTCCTCTGGCAAGTTGGCCTATCTCAATAGGCAAGTTTGCTATTCTTCTTCTACCTATCACATCATCAACTAAAGCACATAATCCCATTACCAATACAAGATTATTATATCCTGCAGGCAAAAACAGACTGATTATAATGAATGGAACTATACCAATTGCACGAGGAGTTCCGCCACGTACAGGTTCATATAGATTTCCCATGTATCCCCTTTTACCTAAGAAACGGAATATGATATTTAATGCTCCAGTTCCTAGAAATGATGCGATGAATACAATAAATAATTCTAAAAACATGTTTAAAATCCTTTAGTTTTTTATATAATATTAGTATTTTTATAATTTTTATTATATATAATGTTTAGTCTAAACTCTAAAAAATAGTGTCTTGAAAAAATAAAAAAACTAAAAATAAGGATAAAACCGAAAAAATAATGGTGAAGAAGAGGCAGAAAATCACATTAAAATTAGAAATAATCATTAAAATTAGAAATA
>JAUNXF010000082.1 GCA_030539935.1 Methanobrevibacter sp. | reverse complement strand
TAAAAAAATAAAAAAAGAAAATTAGCAAATCAAAAAAAAAGGAAAAATTAATAAAAAAATAAAAAAAGAAAATCAGCAAATTATCTATAAGAATAATTTGCGTAATTTTAAAGCTGCTTTTGGCTGGACCTTAATCAAGGCCTTAACAAGCTCAGTTGTACCAAGAGTTTCAAATTCAATGTCTTGGAAAGCCTTAGCAATGCTGTTTAAGTCATCATCGTCTAAAGACCATAGGTAATCACATGCTTTGGAATATTTGTCCATATCGTGACCCATTGCCTCATCAACCAATTCAGCATATTTCTTAAGGAAATCTTTAGAGCAGTCTCCAGCAGCAATAGCTTCAGCAGCCACTTGACCTGCCAATTTGCCTCCAGTAATTCCGCTGGTAATTCCTCCACCAGTAAGAGGGTTTACTTGACTTGCAGCATCTCCACAGAGCATGATGTTGTCATTGTACATTTCCTTAACAAGTCCGCCAACAGGGTCTCCACCAACATTCAATTCAACAGGTTGAGCATCCTTAAGAGCATAACAGTTGTTTACTGCATCAACCAAGTATTCATAAGCGGATTTTTCAGCCATTTCAGGGATGATTGCAAGTCCTGCGTTTACAATGTCGTCACCTTTAGGGAAGAGCCAGAAATAACCTCCAGGAGCTACACTTCCGAAGTAGAACTCAAGCACATCACTTCTTTCCATTTTGGCATTGCACATTTCAAACTGCACACCTGATTCCATGTGTTTTGGCTTGGTGATTGCTTTGAGTCCTGCCCATTTGGCCACATGGGATTCAGGACCGTCTGCACCGATGAGGATTTTAGCATTGATGTCGAAAACTTCACCCATACATTCACAGGTCACTGTGTAGGATCCGTCTTCCTCTTTCTTAAGACCTTTTGCTTGGGTCTTGATTCTGATTTCTGCACCAGCCCTTCCAGCTTCCATAGCCAAGTGCTTATCGAAAACTTTCCTCTCTAGGATATAACCTGCTTCAGGCAATTCCACTACATCGTTTGTTAACCATACATCAGTTCCATCTGGAGCAATTAATCTTATGCCTTCAATTTCACGAGTAATCCAGTGAGGGTCTGCTTCAAGTTCCAAAATGTCAAAGGTCCTTTTGGAAACTCCTTCTGCACATCTTTTAGGAGCGCCTATTTCAGATTTCTTATCCATAAGAATTACTTTTGCTCCTCCTTTTGCTGCAAATCTGGCAGCGGTAGAACCTGCAGGTCCTGCACCAATAACCAATACATCAGTTTTAATCATAATAATCAAATCCTAAATTCAAATTCAAAATAAATCAATCTATCTATTCCTCTTCCATTTCCAATGCCGCTAAAGGACAGGCATCAACACAAAATCCACACTTATTGCAGTTATCATCAAAAACCAAGGCAGTTTCCTTTACTTCTATGCAGTTTCTTACACAGACACCTGCGCAACAACCGCAATATGAACACCAATCTTTTACAATCATAATATAAACTCCATAAATAATTTAAATTAGCTTTAATTAAATTTAATTTAATTCAATATAATCAGTATAAAATCATTAATTATTTTAAAATATTTTAAAACAAAAAAATAAAACCGTTTTAGAATATTTTAGAATAAATAGTGATAATATATAACATGAAAATATATATTTTTCATTATATATAATCTTTGGGTTAAAATAAGGAAAAATAATGATTAAAAATGGAAAAATAAGAAAATAACTAAAAAAACTTAATAAAATTAATCAAATAAGATAAATAATAAAAAAAGAAAAATTGAGGGTTCCAAGCTAAATCATATTTGGAACTCTTAGTGAAGTAGGCAATGGCTTGATCTTAGCCGGTGTACCTATAGCCAAGTAATAAGGAGGCACACTACGGGTTACAACTGCGCCTGCAGCTACAATGGCTCCCTCACCAACTTCAATGTTTGATAGGAAAGTGGTGTTTCCACCAACGGAACATCCCTTTCTAAGTTGAGGTCCCTTCAATTCATACTCAACTCTGACAGGATATCTGTCATTGGTAAAGCAGGCACAAGGACCGATGAATACATTGTCCTCAATGACACTGTTTCTTGGAATGTATACATTTGATTGGATGCTTACATTGTTTCCAATCTCACATCCCCCTTCAATGACAGTGTTTGTACCGATCAATACATCATTTCCTATTTTGGTATGATCTCTAACAACAACATTATGTCCAGTTTTAAAGTCATCTCCAATGATTACATCATTATAAATAACAGTATTTGATCTTAGCAAAATGTTTTTGCCTAAAATAGGCTCTTTACTAAATCTTTTATAATTAACTCCTAATTTGATTCCTTCCCTAATCAATCTAGGGTCTTTAGAGTCATTGTTATTTCCACGTAAATTTAAAAAACTAGGCATAATATCACCTCTTACTGAAAGTTGATTAATACTTATTTTTACAATCTGATATATTCAAATTATAATATGTTTAATAAAGTATATAAAATATAATGATTAGGATTAGTTTTTTCCAAAAATTTTAAAAAGATAGAAAAACATCCAAATCATAAATTCAATTCCCTTAATTTCTTATCCAGCTCCTCTTCTGTAAGTTCGTCCTCCTCTTCGATTTCCATTTCATCATCCAAAATCTCATCTTCACCAGACAATATCTGCTGAGCCCTAATGTTCTCTTCCTCAAGGTATTTTTCCTTATTCTCTTCCCAGTCAGCTTTGATTTCTGCAACCAAATCATCATCTGCTTCAATTGCAGGTCCTGTGTAGGAGCAATCCTTACAGACCCACTTTGACCAAACCTGAGGAATGATCCAATCTATATTGCTTGAACCGCAACGTGGACATACATGTCTTTTCATATTATCACCTTTAAAAATGCTTTAAATAAAATATAATTCAACTATTTTACAATCTAAATCAATCTTTCAATCAGTCCTATAAAAGCTCCAAATCAAGTCCAATGCCTCGCCAGGTTCCAATACACCTGAACGGGTTTCCCTTAAAATCCTCTGTATTGAGTACTTTTTCATATGAGGGAACTTCTTGTGAACCTCATAGAGCAAAGGACATCCGAATCCTTTAAACTTGCTTAAATTATAATGGCTAGTCAAGGATTTGTTCTCTAATTTTGATACGGATAATGAAGCAGGTAAGTTGAGCCTAATTATTTTAGTTTTATCAATTTCTTTATCTACATCATTTAGTTCATTTTCATCATTCTCATCAAAATTACAAAATTGTTCTGTTATGCATTGACTGCCGGTTGCCAGCATGTCACCAAAAATCACAATAGGAATATCATTTTGAATGGCATAGCTGCAAACTGTTTCCTCAATGACCTTTGAACATCTTCCACATGGATGGAATCTGCCTGTGAATGATTCTTCAATCAATTCAGTGTAGTCCACTTGTATGTATTCATGGGGAACATCCAAATCCCCAACCAACTTGTCAATGTTATGCCTGAATTGATTCGGAAGCACAATAGTTCCAGGATCAACAGTAATTGCTACTGGATTGAATCCTAATTTTTTGGCTAGAATGAGTGAAAAGCTGCTGTCGGTTCCACCTGACAATGCTACAACCGCCACAGGCCTTTCCGCTTCATAATAACTATACGGGCTTTCATCCAATTCCTTAAAATAATTGTAAAAATTAAATGAGTACAAGTTATCCAATTTTATCTTTAATATGTCTATTAAGTTGTTTAATGCTATAAATGAACCGTAATCAAGCTTGTTCTTATCAGACCCATTATCACCAGCATCAAAATTATCATTTACAAAGGAATTAAGCTTATTCAATGAAAGTTCCATCCTATACTTCTTTTGCAGAAAATCGCTGTAGCTTTCAACATGAATGCTTTCAATTTCAAGCTCTTCTCTTAGCCGTCCAACAACCCATCCGCCTTTTCCAATGATTGCTGATTTATCGGGACGGTCATTGGTGATTATCCACATCTCATTTGAATCCCTTTCATAAAGAATATCCTTAATATCTATATTAACCTTTTCATGACCTATTTCATTTCTAATTCGATTAATATGATTTAGAAGAGCTGCCTTATCATAAACCATTTTAACACCAAATATTTAACAATAGTTATAAAATCATTTAAAAAAATAAAATAAAACAAAGAATGAAAAACAATCAGATTCCCTGTTTTTCAAATTCATTGTCTAAAAATATGTTCATATTGTCAATGGCCAATTGGACCATTTCAGGTGAAGGTCCTCCAGGGACATTCCTAATCTTAACGTTTTCAATCGGATTCAATGCATTGTGAATCAGCTCATCATCAAGATTCAATTTTTCAAATCCGAGTTCAACAGCAACGTTATCCACATATTCCCCATCTATTTCACTTGGATTTAGCCCTTCTGCAACTGCCTCATTGACAATTCTGCCTACAATCTTATGGGCTGTCCTGAATGGTATTTTACGCTCCCTTACCATAATGTCAGCCAAATCGGTAGCTGTAGCAAAGTTTGCTCCTGCAAGCTCAAGGCATCTTTCAGTGTTGAAGGTTACTGTGAGGAGCATATGGTTGACAATCTTTAGAGTGTCATAAGCCACATCACAAGCATTCCATAAATGAGGTGTTATTTCCTGCAAGTCCCTGTTGTAGGTGTATGGAATGGCTTTCAATATTGTCAAAATTGTTACAAGCTCTCCGTTTACAATGGCACATTTGGATCTTGCAACCTCCGCTACATCAGGATTCTTCTTTTGAGGCATTATTGAAGAAGTTGATGAGTATTCATCAGCCATTGAAACGATTCCAAACTCATAAGTGCTCCAAAGAACCAATTCCTCACATATCTTTGACAATGTTGTGCAGAGTGCGCTAAGGTCAAATACAGTCTCAGCAATATGGTCTCTTGAAGAAACGCCATCCATGGAGTTTTCGAGATAATCATCAAATCCTAAAAGTTGAGTTGTCAGCTCCCTATCAATCGGAAAACTTGTTGTTGCCATAGCTGCAGAGCCAAGAGGATTTAGATTTACCCTTTTATAGGTGTCATCCAATCTTTGGTAATCCCTTTTCAAGGCTTGGGCATGTGCCATCAGGTGATGGGCCAAAGTGACTGGCTGAGCATGCTGCAAGTGGGTGTAACCGATCATGACAGTTTCCTTATGTTCCTTTGCAAGTTCCAAGATTCCTTCAATGAACTCAAGGATGGCTATCTGAATTTCTGTTATTCGCTCTCTCAACAATAGCCTTATATCTGTAGCCACCTGATCATTTCTTGATTTTGCAGTGTGCATGAATCCTGCTTCAGGACCAACAAGCTTTGTCACATAGTTTTCTACAGCCATATGAACATCTTCAACGGAATGGTCAAATTCAAGGGCATCAAATCCTTCATCACTTAATTTATCCAAAGCATCAAGAATCCTATCAGCTATTTCCCCATCAATGATTCCTTGAGCCTTAAGCATTGAAGTGTGAGCATAATTGCATTGAATGTCTGCATCAAAGATAAATCTATCAAATTCCAATGAAGAGGTGTATACTGCAGCTTCATCAGTCATTTCCTTTTCAAGTCTTCCAGTTCTAATTTTCACAGATACCAACTCATTAATTCAATAAACATAAATAATTTTAAGGAATAATCAATTCTTTAAATTTTTTAAGATAAAATTATTATATATTATTAAATTTTAGTTTTAATAATTTATATAAATATCTAATAATTAAAAAAATAGAGTAAAATATTTAAAATTGATTTAAACAGGAAAATTCATAAAAAACATTAAAGATAGAAAATTAGAAAAAATTCATCAAAAACTTTAAAATAGAAAAAATTACAGTTAAAAAAACATTAAAAATAGAAAAATAGAAAAAATTATTATTAAAAGAATAAAAAAAAGTAGAAAATTAAAGAATAGATCTATTCTTTAGCTTTCATTTCAGTGTATCCGCATTTACCACAAGCGAATCTGTCACCGTGGTCAGCCATGAATACACCTTCACCACAACGAGGACAGAAAGGATTTTTCCTTACGATTTTGTCCCCTTCTACAGTATATAAATCTTTTTTATCAGGCATATCAATATCCTCCTAAATCATTAAATCTATTCTTCCGCTTCATCTTCTTCTTCAGCAGGAGGTTCTGGTTCTTTGTTCTTTTCAATGACACTTACTTTTTCCACATCTAATAAAGATGATTCTCTGCCATATACTTTAGCATAACCTTCAGCTTTAGGTTCACCATATTTTGGTTGGATGTTGTCTACAACAATGCATTCCTTTTTGGTGTCAAGCAAAGCGACTAATTTGCTTTTGACATCTAAAAGTGCAGGAGTTGGTTCTCCTTCATATAAAACATAAAATTTAACTTCAGTTCTATCAAATAAAACGTTTTCTTTCTTTTCAAAAATTTCAATTTCCATTATAAAAACCTCTTTTTTAGGTTTGATTTAAATTATTTATTATAAAAACAATTTTAATAATATCAAACAAGCCCATAAACAAAATTAAACTATTCTTCAATAAAATAAGTCATCAGTTTAGTGGCTTTGTCTTTTCCTTCGAAAACATTGACAAAGACCAATCCCTCATTAGGCTGGCCATATAAAATAACAGCATCTTCAGGTGCAATCAATAGGCATGGAAGAACTGCAAGATCCTCTTCCCCCTCAACTACAATGATACGATTCTCGCTATCATCTAAAGTTGAAGAAATAGCCTGCTCTATGGTTTCCCATAGATTTTCAGTAATTGTACCTGCAGGATTATCTGCTTCCAAAATGTTTTCTGTACGAATAATATCATAATTATGATCTTTACGTTGAATGCGATGATCTATAATTCCCAAATGGGGAATCAAATCATTATCAACAAGATTTTTAGTGGTCTGATCACCAACAGAGATTAAAAAATTAGCTTCTTTAATCATAGGAATTGCATCTTCGAAATCCATATACAATTTACCTAATGGCTTCTTGAATTCACCTATCAAGTTTTCATCTAATTTGAACAAGTTTTAACCTCTATCAATAAATCCAAATAATAATATTTTAATTTAATATTTTAAAT
>JAUNXF010000020.1 GCA_030539935.1 Methanobrevibacter sp. | reverse complement strand
ATGTTGATGATTTTACCGTATTCTTGTTCAATCATGATTTCTCCAACAGCTTTACACATGTAGTATACACCGGTTAAGTCAATGTGGATGTGTCTTGCCCATTCTTCGTTGGATTGGTCTACAACCATTTTGTTGTTACCCATACCTGCTGCGTTAACGAGAATGTCGATTCTGCCGTAAGCGTCCATTACTTTTTGTACGGATGCGGTGATGCTGTCATAGTCACCTACGTCGGTTACAGCATACATTACTTCAGTACCGAATTTTTCTTCTATTTCTTTAACATTTTCTTGTAGTCTTTCTTCTCTTCTAGCGAATAATGCTAATTTTGCGCCTTGGCTTGCATATGCTTGAGCAATTTGCCAACCTAATCCTGAGGAAGCACCAGTTACAACTGCTACTTTGTCTTTAATGTCGAAATAGTTTTTCATCTTAATTCTCCTAAAAAATTTTCCAACCAATGTTGTTAAATCTAATTAAATATTATAATTCTTCAACTTTTGTTGGTTATATAATTATTTAGTATTTCAATTATTTAAAGGTTTTTTATTCATTTTTTGTAATGTTAACTAGGTTATTAAAGTTATTTTGTTTAGTTTTAATATTATTTTGTTCATTTTTATCTATATTATTTTTCCAGTTATGATTTTTTACATATTTTTGAATTAAACTTGTAAAAATTTTCTTGTTTTTTTTATTATTTCATTTAGTTCAATATGCTTGGAACTATTGGTTTCATAATCATTTTTTCTATAATTTTCACATTGCCCTTTTCTTAGATTATTCAATTATGGCAAATTAGTTAAATAATAAATTACAAAATTTAATATGCTAGAGTGTATTTAATATTAATAGTGATTATTATTTGAATAAGGATTCTGAACTTAAATTGATTTAATTGTTAAAGGTGCTTTAATGACACAGATGAGTGAAGCAAAGAAAGGAAATGTTACTCCTGAAATGAAGGCTGTTGCTAAGGATGAAAGGATAGATGTAGAAAAAGTATTGAAAGGAGTTGCAAAGGGAACTATTGTAATACCAAAGAATATTGGAAGGGATACAAAGGCTTGTGGTATTGGACAGGGATTGTCTACTAAAATCAATGCAAACATAGGTTCCTCAAGCAAAATTGAGGATATTGATTTGGAAGTTAAAAAGGCAAGATTGGCTGTTGATTTTGGTGCAGATGCAATCATGGATTTAAGCACTGGCCCTAAGCTGCTTGAGTTTAGGGAAAGGATAATGAACTCTGTAGATGTGCCTATTGGTACAGTTCCGATTTATGAAGCTGGAGTAATCACATTGAATAAGGGCAATGAAATCATTGATATGGATGAAGATGACATATGGGGTTCAATCATCCACCAAGCAAAGGATGGAATTGACTTTATGACCCTTCACTGTGGCATAAATAGGGACCTTGTGGATAAGCTTCAGAAGGCCAAAAGAATGATGGGTATTGTAAGTAGAGGAGGTACTTTCCTTGCTTCCTGGATTTTGCATAATGAAATGGAAAACCCATTATTCGATAATTATGATTATCTTCTTGAAATCGCTTTGGAGTATGACATCACCCTTTCATTAGGTGACGGATTGCGTCCAGGATGCTTGTCTGATGCAACAGACACTTCTCAAATTCAGGAATTGCTTACTTTGGGAACACTTGTTAAAAGGGCTCAGGAAGCGGGAGTTCAAACAATGGTGGAAGGTCCTGGGCATGTGCCGCTAAATCAGATCAGGTCAAATATGGAAATACAGAAGACATTGTGCCATGGAGCTCCATTTTATGTTTTAGGTCCAATCGTCACAGACTTGGCGCCAGGTTATGACCATATCACTTCCGCTATTGGAGGAGCCATTGCAGCTTCAAGCGGAGCTGATTTCCTATGTTATGTAACACCTGCAGAGCATTTGTCACTGCCTTCACTGGAGGATGTCAAGGAAGGAGTGATTGCAAGCAAAATAGCAGCACAAGCTGCAGATGTTGCTTTAGGATTGGAAACTGCCTGGGAAAAGGAAGTGGAAATGGCAACTGCAAGAAGAAACTTTGATTGGGAAACCCAGTTCAATCTTGCATTTGATAAGGTAAAGCCAAGGCATTACAGAAATAAGTGTGAGCTTGAAGATGATGAAATGTGCTCAATGTGTGGAGAGTATTGTGCAGTTAAGATAGCTAAGGGAGACTTTTAATAATAGATCTATGATGATATTTTCAGATAAGCATTTGGGGGATTAAAATGAAATATCAGGAACTTGTTAATGTTTATGAGGCATTAGGTGCAACTACAAAAAGATTGGAGAAAACAGATATTTTGGCGGATTTTCTTAAGACTGTTGATGAAGAGGATTTGCAAAAGATTACTTTAATGGCTTTAGGCAGTGTTTTTCCTCCTTGGAGTGAAGAGGAACAGGGAATTGGCGATAAGTTAGTCATGAAAGCTGTTGGGGATGTTGTAGGAGTCTCAGTTGATGCAGTGGAGGATGCCATTCGTGATGAGGGGGATATCGGCGCTGCGGCAGAGAAGCTCTATGCTAAAAAGACCCAAATGACATTTTTCTCACAGCCTCTGACTGTCACTTTTGTCTATAGTCAGTTAAGGAAATTGGCAACAATAACTGGAAGCAGATCCACTGCCCGCAAGATCTCCAATATTCTTGAACTCCTATCCTCTGCCTCTGCAAAGGAAGCCAAATATATTTGCAGAACCATTCTGGAAGAGCTTAGGATTGGCGTAGGTGAAGGAATCATTCGTGATGCAATCTCACAGGCTTTTGATGTTGACAAGGCTGTTGCCGAGAGGGCTCATATGTTGACAAATGACCTGGGCCTTGTTGCAAAGGTTGCAAAAGTCGAAGGTGAGGAAGGGCTTAGGAAATTGACACTGATTCCTGGAAGGCCTGTAAAGCCAATGTTGGCACAATTGTCTGAAGGCATTGACATAAGCATTGAGGAGATGGGCTGTGCACTTTGTGAGACAAAATACGATGGATTCCGTACCCAATTCCATAAGAAAGGTGATGATATCACTTTATTCACCCGCCGATTGGAAAATGTGACCCATGCTTTTCCTGATGCAGTTGAATGCATTAAGGAAGCTTTTCCAGATGAGGATTTCATTGCAGAAGGGGAAATAGTTGGATTTAAGGATGGAAAGCCATTGCCATTTCAAACAGTGCTCCAAAGGGTCAGAAGGAAATATGATATTGGGGATGCCATGAATAATGTGCCTATAAGGATATTCCTATATGACCTCTTATACTTTAAGGAGTCAACAGTTGACTTGCCAATCATAGAGCGTAGGGAAATATTGGAAAGCAATGTGGATTGCTCAAATGATATGGTGAACTTAAGCGATATCGTAAAGGTAGGTCCCGAAAACATTGATGATGCAATAATGCTATTCAATAAGTCAATTGAAGGAGGACATGAGGGAATAATGATTAAGGACTGTGGCGAACCTTATATTCCTGGAATTCGCGGAAAGAAAATGCTGAAGTTCAAGGCAGAGCCTGAAACATTGGACGTCGTTGTTGTTGGAGGCACTAAGGGAATCGGCAAGAGAGGAGAGTTCATTGGTTCCTATGAAGTTGCACTTCGCGATGAAAACGATGAGCTTCAAACCATTTGCCGCATAGGCTCCGGCCTTTCAGACGATGATTTGACAAATCTCACTAAAAGGATGGAGGAACTTAAGATCAGTGAGAAGGGAACACAGATTGTAGTTCATCCAGAAATAGTCTTTGAAATAAAGTATAGCGAGATTGTAAAAAGCCCCGAATATCCTGCAGGATATTCCCTTCGTTTCCCAATTGTAAAAAGCATAAGGACAGATAAGGGATTGGATGATATTGATACAATAGAAAGATTGGAATCAATGTTTAATGGCCAATAGACTTTAGTTCCATTATTCTTATTATTTTAATTATTTTTTTATTTCATTCTTTTATTTTCTATTTTCTTATTTTTCAATGATTTTTCTAAAACTTTTAGCTATTCTTTAATAATTATAATTTCATTAACAAATTATGATATTGATTTAAATTTAAATAATTATAACAAGTTTAAAACAATATTATAGTTAGAATATAATTTATTTTTCTATTTTAAGTAAGATTTATATGTCATTTAGTAAATAAATCAGTTTAGTTATTCAAAATTTAAAAACAATATTTTATTCAAGTTTTTTAGATTTTAAGAATTGGTGATTTTATGGAATTGAATGATAGGATAATCTTTAAGGCCGCATTGATTACATCCCTTGTAGGAATAATTGGGATGCTGGTTTTTGCATCATATATTGAACCGAAGGAAATTCAGATAAAGGACATTACAAGAAACAATATTGGTGAAACTGTAGAAATTACAGCTGTGGTTGAATCAATAAAGGAGTCATCAAGCGGAAGCTCCTGCTTTATAGAGTTGAATGATGGAACTGGAAAGATCAATCTGATAATCTTTGAATCGACATTGGTGGAGCTTCAAGATGCTGGAAATGATTTGGATAGCTTTAAGAGTCATAAGGTAAAGGTCATTGGCAGCATAACAGAATATAAGTCTTCAATGGAATTGATATTATCCAATTCAAATTCGATTAAACTGGTTTCATAACTTAATTTTTAATAAAATATTTAAACTTTATAAACAAAAATATATTTAGATTTAAGATAATTCTGATTACTTATTGTTTAATCATTAATTTTATAAAGGTCATAAAATGGTAGAAAAAAGATTATTTGGTACATTTGGTGTAAGAAGAACTGCAAATGATGTTTTAACTCCAGAATTTGCATCACGTCTTGCTGCAAGTTTCGGATCCATTGTTCAAGGTACTGTAGCTATTGGCGGGGATACAAGAACAAGTACTCCAATGCTTAAGTATGCAATCACTGCCGGTTTGCTGTCATCTGGCTGTGATGTTGTGGATTTGGGAATCCTTCCAACTCCCGCCATCCAATATGCTGTAAGAAATTATTATGATGGGGGAATCATTGTAACCGCTTCCCACAATCCTCCAAAATATAATGGATTAAAATTTGTGGATGAGTTTGGAATAGGAACCCCTGATGATATGGAAATTGAAGTTGAAAAGTTATACTTTGACTCTGAGCCGAATCGTGCATCTTGGGATAAGATTGGAGAATGCTTCACCAATGATACAATAATTAGGGAGTATATTGCAGAAACCATAAGGAGAGTTGATGCAGAGGCAATCAGAAATAGGAAGCTTAAGGTTGTTGTTGACTGCGGTTCAGGAGCAGGATCATTTACAGCCCCTTATATTCTTAAGGAATTGGGATGTGAAGTGACAACCATCAATTGTCAAGCTGATGGATTTTTCCCAGGAAGGGACCCGGAGCCAATTGAACCAAATCTTCAGGATTTGATTGCAACTGTGAAGGATTTAGGTGCAGATATAGGTTTGGCCCATGATGGTGATGCAGACAGGACCATCTGCATTGATGAGAAGGGAAACTTCATTTTAGGTGATAAGACATTTGCCCTTGTTGAGAAGCATATGCTAAAGGAAAATGGTGGAGGCATTATTGTAACCACTGTAGCCACTTCCCAAGCCATTTATGACATTGCAGAGGAGTATGGCGGTGAAGTGATAGCCACTGCTGTTGGAGATTTGCTTGTTGCAAGAAAACTAAAGGATACCGATGGATTGTTCGGTGGAGAGGAAAACGGCGGTTTAATCTTCCCAGACTTTATCTATGGAAGAGATGCAGCCATGACTGTAGCCAAGATCCTTGAAATTCTTGTTAAGGAGGATAAACCATTATCCGAGCTTGTGGCAGAGCTCCCTGTCTATTATCAGGAAAAACTTAAAGTGGAATGTCCAGATGACTTGAAGCAAGAGGTCATGGGCAAGATTGCAGATGAAATCAAGGAAACCACTGACTTTGAACTTGATACCACTGACGGAGTTAAAATCCTCAAGGATGACGGTTGGGTGATTATCAGGCCTTCAGGCACTGAACCAATATTCAGATGCTTTGCTGAATCTGATTCCATGGACAAAGCTCAGGAAATGGCTAATTGGGGAATCAGTTTAGTGGAAAAATACAAAAATTAATCATTTACCCTTTAAAGAGTCATTTATGATTCTTTTATTATCTATTTTTTAAAATCATGATTCCAGATAACAACAAATCAAAATTAATACTTATTTTAGTGTTTATCTTAGCGATAGCTATTGTTTTCTTGGGATATGCAATATCTGTGAATAATTCTAATGAGGATTTTATTGCAGTTAATGATGATAGTATTGTCGTTAATCAATCATATCCGGATGGGCCAACCGCTGAGGCTAAGATTGATGCCTTTGGTGTAAATTCTCAGTTGCTTGGTGAGAATGATTTAGGATCTGTAGAATTATTAGGGCCATTCGGAAATCCAAATTCAGAAAATAGTGTAGCTTATTCAATAGGAATGCATCCTTGGGAAAGCAAAGTTCATAAGGCATTGTTTGATACTGTGAAATCTAAGGATAAGTCTTTAAATTATTGTTATTATATTTATAAAATCAATGTGACTAATTACAACACTGAAGACGAAGGCAGAATGGATGGACAGCTTCTTGCTCAAGAGTTTGTGGCACCTCATATAATCAATAATGATTATGACCTTTTTGTAGATGTTCACAGCAATAAGGGAACAGTTGCAGGAACTTATGAAGAGACTAATTTTGTCTTTGCAGTGGGAAAGGATGAAAAGTCAGAGGCATTTGTTCAAAAGATCTTAAATGGGATGCCGGAACTTGTTTATTATTTCCCTGCTGACCAATCAAGCCCGCCCTACATTACATTGCCAACTGAAGAGGCGGGAATCCCTACAGTGAACTATGAGACATTTTCCTATGAGCCAATCAATACAACTTATGGTTTGGTTGGTGAATTAGTGGATGTAGTTGATAATTTGGAGTTTTAATTATATTTTTATTCTTAATTTTCAAATCATTGCTCTATTTTTTACAATAAATTTTCATTTCATTATCTTAATTATAGCTATTATTAAAATATAGTTATATATAGTAAACCTATTTTTAATTAATCATGATTTTAAATAAATTAATTTAAATCAATTTCTTATTAATTATCAATAGGATAATCTACATAAGTTAATCAATTATTATAAAAATAGTTAAAAATAGTAAAAAGTAGATTAAATTAAACAGTTTAAATTGAGAATTAGAATATTAAAAATGAATTACATATTTTCCAAACATTCCATTTTCAGGACTCTTGCATCATCATTTGATGGGTCGAGGGCAAGGACTTTTGTAAATAGAATCTCAGCTTCATCGAATCTGTCAAGTTCCATCAATACAACACCTTTGTTTAGGAGGAATGAAGTGTTTCTTGGCTCAAGCTCTATTGCCTTGTCATAACATTCGATTGCCTCTTCAAATCTACCAAGGTCAAGAAGTGCGTTTCCCTTCCTATTTTGTGCTGTTGCATCTATTTCGGAATCTTCCAAACATAATTCCAATGCCTTGTCATATGATTCCAATGCTTCCTCAGGCCTTTCCATATCAGTCAATACATTTCCACGTGCATTCCAGACTTCCGGATTGGTGTCATCAATGGTGATCAGCTTGTCATAGACTTCCAATGCCTTGTCAAATTCAGCTAATATCTCTAAGATGAATCCTCTCCAATAAAGAACCACAGGATTGTTTGGATTGGCATTCAATGCTCCATCACTTGCCACCAATGCCTCCTCTATATTTCCAGAGTTAAGCATGGCAATTGCCTTGTTGTTCCAGATATACTCGTTGTCCCCTTCGATTTCCAAAGCCTTGTCATAGCATTCAATGGCTTCATCAAAACGGTCGAGTCTGCTTAAGTTGTCTCCCTTTTTATTTAAAAGGTAAACATCATTAGGATCTATTTTTAATGCAGCAGTATAGCAGAGCGCTGACTTGTCATACTTTCCTGTATCAAAAAGAATGTCTGCCCTTTGGGTGATCATCTCCTTTTGGTCGATCTTTTCCCCTTTCCATTTGTTTATGTCCAGCTTTTCAAAATAGATCACTTGGAACAAATCGTCATCAGAGATTCCATTGGGATACATCTTTTTGAATTCCCTAACCATTTCCTTAGAGTCTTCGTATCCCTCTTCCTTAGCTAATTTATCATTGTTTTTCAATTCTTTGAATGTGATGGTTTTCACATCAGTTACTTGGGCTTCAAAAATTTTCTTTTTTTCTTTGGAAGCCAAGTTCCAGTAACAATGAAGTCTGTCTCCAACTTTTAAAGGTGTTTTCCATAATTTCCTTATGGTCATGGCTTTTTTATTGGTAATTATATTTATATTCTGACTTCCAAAGGACATGATTGGCATTTTATCACCTTTTTTGGAGACTTGATTATAAAAATAGTCTTTTTGGCTTTTTATAGACTTTTATTTATAAAATAGTCTTTAAAAAATAATTAAGTTAATCCTAATTATATTATTATCTTTCTTGAAAAATTTATAAACTTATCTATTTGATTTAAGGCATGATTAAGTTTATTCATTAATTGGATATGAATATGGTTTTTGCATATATTTAAGAATCTATTTGAATACTTCTTTGCCCAAATTCTGCAGTTTTCACATTTATGTCCTGATTTGGATGTGCTTCCTTTATTCTTTTTGCCATGTCTTCCATGTCATGAGGGTTTGGCTCTTCTGCCTCAGCCAATGACTCATCCAAAACACATCTGTTTCTAAATTGCTGTATTGTATATAAGTCACAATCCACTTCCTCAACTATTGTGAATAAATCTTCTTCTGTAAGTAATTTAGGGCAATAGGTGGTTCTGCATTCCAATGTAATGTCTTCATATTCATTTACAATTTCCATGGATTCCCTTACCTTTTGGCCGATATCTGCATTGATCACTTCTTTGTATTTGTCGAATGGAGCTTTTATGTCCATGGCCACATAGTCAACCAAACCTAAATCCAGGATTTTTCTAAGTCTATCAGGATAAACTCCGCTTGTGTCTAATTTAGTTTTAAGGCCAATTGACCTAACGTATTTAAGGATTTCAATTACATCCTCATATTGGACCAAAGGTTCTCCACCTGAAACGACAACGGCATCCATAAATAGTGCAGAGTCATCAATTTTCTCACAGATTTCTTCTAGGCTGATTTCAATTCCCTCTTCCAATATTTCACTGTTGCTGCAATAAGGACATCTAAGAGGACATTTTGCTAAAAATATTACAAAGGACATATTTTTAGGATATTCAATTGATGATGTGACTGTAACGCTATACTCCATTTTATCAACTCTTCTAAACAATAGATTTTCCTATTCATTCAGTATTTCTCTCATGACTTCAAAGAATTTTCCTATTCATTCAGTATTTCTCTCATGACTTCAAGGAATTTCTTATCCTCTTCCAATGTACAGATGCTTATTCTAAAGTAATACTCATCCAATCCTCTAAATGATGTGCAGTCCCTTACAATCATTCCCCTTTTCATGAATTCCCTTGTAAGTTCTGCAGCTGTAAATCCTGTATCGTGAATGTCAATCAGCATGAAATTGGAATAGGACTTGTAGACCTTGACTGACTTCATCTTGGATATCTCGTCATATAGGAAATCCCTGCTTTCTATTCCGTCCTTAATGGATTTTTCAATGTATTCGCTATCTCTAATGGTTGTTAGGGCTGCAACGTATGAAAGCTTTGTAAGTGAGAAGACCGGCTTGATTCTGTGCATGAATTCAATGATTTCCTTGCTTGAAATTCCATATCCGATCCTCATCCCTGCAAGTCCCATTACCTTGGACATTGTTCTTAAGATGAATATGTTGTCATACTCATCCAAAAGGTTTACATTGCTTGTCTCGGAGTATTCAAAGTATGCCTCATCAATCACAACCAATGCATCACATGGCCCTCCCTTGGACTTGTTTGTCTTATCCAATATTGCCCTGAATTCATCTTGACTGATCAATGCTCCAGTGGGATTGTTTGGAGTGCATAAAAACAGCATTTTGGTTTTTTCATTGATTGCATCAAGAACAGAGTCTAAATCTAAAGTATTGGTTTCAAGGTTCCATTTTGCATAGTTTGGGATAGCTCCATATGGCTTAAATAAAAATTCGTAGTACATATAAGAAGGTAAAGGAACTATAAACTCATCTCCAGGTTCGATGAAGGTTTTTGCCAAGGTGTCTATAAGCTCATCTGCACCGTCTCCACCGACAATAATCTGTTCCGGCTTCACATGGGAATATCTTGCAAATTCCTTTTTAAGCTCTTCCAAGTCGGATTCAGGGTATCTGTTAATGTTTGCAAGTTCTTTCTCAATGGCTTCCTTTACTTTTGGAGATGGTCCCCATGGGTTTTCATTAGATCCTAATTTGATGATGTCTTCCTTTTTCACTCCAAATTCCTGTGCAATTTCCTCTTTGGATCTTCCAGGAACGTAAGGGTCTAATTCTTCTACTTCTTTACGCACTTTCATTATTTTACCTTCTTTTGCAATAAGTCTTAATAATCAGTATTCTTAATCAGTCATATAAATAGAATGATTTTTAAAGTAATTTGTTAATGGATTATAAAAAAAAGTTGATGAATAGATGAGTTTAGTCATTCTATTCATTTGCAAGCGGAAATAGATGAATCTAATCATCATATCCATTTGCCAGTTCAACATAGTGTGATGCATTCCATGCAATGTTGTCTCTTTGCTCTTGGGTGGTTTCCTTAATAAGCTTTCCTGGAACTCCTAGAATTAGGCTATTTTCAGGAAATACCTTATTTTCACTTACCACAGCTCCAGCGCCTACAATTGAATTCTTTCCAATCTTGGCGCCATTCAATACGGTGGCGTTCATTCCTATAAGAACATTGTCATCAATTTCACAGCCATGAACTACAGCCCCATGTCCAATGGACACATTGTCTCCAATCTTCAGGGTCAGATTTGCTGAAGAATGCAAGACACAATTGTCTTGTACATTGCTGTTCTTGCCGATTCTTATAGGTCCGACATCTCCTCGAACAATTGCTCCATGCCAGATGGAACAATTTTCACCAATTTCAACATCGCCGATTACTTGTGCACCAGGGAATATCTTTACGGGTTCATTGAGTTTCATAATATACTCCTCTTTTAGTTATTTTAATTAATTTTAAAGAATTAATTAGTTTTTAATTGATTCTTCAATTAATTAGTTTTAAATTAATTCTTCAATTAATTAGTTTATCTTTTTATTAATTTAATTAATAAATCTAATTTTCTCTAAAGGCTTATTTCAAATAAGTATTATTCCTTATTTTCTTCTGCCTCTTCAAGGGAGATTTGTCCGGTTTCCTTCTTGTTTTGGAAAATGTGTTCCTGTCTTACAAGGACTCTCATGTCAGATTCCAAATCTTCGTATAACAAGACGCCGGAACCGATTGTGGATCTTACTCCTATCTTGACTCCAGGGCTTAAGCTTGAGTTAATACCGGTTTTAACGAAGTCTCCTACAATTGCACCTAACTTACGTCTTCCAGTATCTGTTTTTTTGTTTTTGATGGTTGTCTTAACGTTCTTATTGTCAAAACGTAAGTTTGCAATGTTTGTTCCAGCTGCAATGTTACAGTTGGAACCTAGGATAGAGTCTCCAACATAACTTAAATGGCTTACATTGGTGTTTTCCATAATGATAGAGTTCTTGATTTCAACAGCATTGCCGATATGGACATTATCTCCAAAGTAGGAATTTCCTCTAATATATGAATTAGGTCCTATGTCACAGTTTTTACCGATGTATACTGGACCTTTAATATAAACTCCTGAACGGATAAGGCTGCCTTCATCCAAAAATACCTCTCCGTGGATTGTAGCTCCTTCCTCAACAGTTCCTTTGATTTCTCCATCAATGTGATTGAGCAATTCCTCATTGATCTCAATCAGTTCCCAAGGTTTTCCAATATCCATCCATTCTTTAGTGGTCTTATGTCCTTTAACCACTTTTCCATCTGCAATTTGAAGGGATAGTGAATCTGTAATCTCATATTCTCCCCTTGGGGAAATCTCTGTCTTTTCTATCTTATCAAAAATGTCCTTATTGAATATGTAGATTCCGGTATTGATTAAATTGCTTGGAGCTTCCTCTTTTTTAGGCTTTTCAACAATATTTATGATTTTGTCTCCATCTAATTCAACTACTCCAAATGCACTTGGATCTTCCACTTCAGTCAATACCATTAATGTGTCTGGCTTTGAATTCTCATAGTCTTCAATGATTTCGCTGAGGATTTCAACATCCAATATGATATCCCCATTAAGTGTAATTAAGCTGTCTTCAATGAAGTCTTTTCCATATCCGATAGCGTCTGCAGTTCCTTCCAACTTGCTTTGGGTGGCATAGCTGATGTTCACTCCAAGCTGACTGCCATCTCTAAAGTAATTTCTAACTATTTCCTCTTTATATCCTACAATAAGAAGAATGTCCTTAACGCCGCAATCGCGCAGTGCCTCTATATTATATTGTATGATAGGTTTTCCAGCAACAGGCAACATTGTTTTAGGCTTTGTGAGAGTCAAGGGTCTCATTCTTGTTCCTTCGCCTGCACTTAAAATTATAGCTTTCACCTAATTCCTCCCTGTCCTTTTATTTTTTCTTTTAATACTTATTTTTAGATATGTTCTGTTTTAAAATATTTTCCCTAAAATATCGATAGAAAAATATATCTTTTTAGATTTTATATTTTCATATCAAATATTTGATACCTTATTTTTATATTACTTTTTATTCATTTAAATAATTATTTAAAATATCCTAATATTTTTAATATGTATTTATAAATAGATTTATAAAAAACTGTTCGAATGTTTTAGAACCATATTCATAAAAAAAGTTTTTTATATAAGTTTGTACATATTAGAATTATAGTTAATTAACTAATGTTTTGTTAAATAAATTATTAAAAAGGTGATTATATGGTAAAATATGTATGTATGCACTGTGAATACACTTGGGACTCAGAAACTGGTGATGAAACTTACAAAGTACCAGCAGGACCTATTGAAGACTTCCCAGATGACTGGGTATGCCCTCAATGTGCAGCAGGTATTGAAGGAATTATTACCGAAGACGAATAAGTTTTCAAATGATTCTCCAAACTTTTAAAAAGTTTGGTTAAACTTTTTTCTTTTTTATTTTTATCTATTTTTTATTTTATTATTTTCTTGTTTTTGCTTTTTCTCATTGCTTTTTTATTTCAGCATTTTGTATCCTGAAATTTAATTCGTAATAATTGAAACTAATAATTTTTTCATAAAAAAAAGAAAATGAGAATAATTAAATATTCTCCTTAATGATTTTAGTGCAGGTGTCCTTGATGTATTCTGCCTTCTCTTCGGTTTTGGCCTCTAAGGTTATTCTAACGTAATCTTCAGTTCCTGAAGGCCTTACCAATACCCAGCTTCCATCATTGAAGGTCAATCTGACTCCATCGATTGTGTTTATTTCTGCAATGTCATCGAAGGCATTGGATAGGAGCTCTTCCATATTTTCCATAACAGCTATCTTTTCTTCCTTAGAGCAGATTACCTTTTCCCTAATGTTTGGGTAATCCTTGAAATCTTCTAAAAGCTTTGATAATTTGCCTTCTTTGGAAACGATTTCAGCCATTCTAAGACCGGACAATATTCCGTCTGGACACATGCAGAAGTCCGGATGCAGCCAAGTGCCTGATGGTTCTCCACCAAAGCTTGCATTCTCCTCAATCATGACATCTGCAACATTGACGTCTCCAACTTTGGTTCTCAAGACCTTTCCGCCTACCTCTGCCATGGCTTCATCCATGCATAATCCTGCATCGACAGTTGTTACAACTGTTCCGCCGAATTTCTTGGATACGAGCGCAAGGAGCTTGTCAAAGTCTGAAACCTTACCCTTTTCATCAACTGTAATCATTCTGTCAGCATCACCATCGTGTGCAATTCCAAGATCGGATTCAGTTGCCACCACAGCTTTCATAAGGCTTGAAAGGTTTGCCTCATTCGGTTCAGGGTTTCTGCCTGGGAAGAATCCGTCAACTTGTGAGTTCAATGTAATGACTTCGCATCCTGCCTTTCTGAATATGACTGGTGAAAGTTCAGATCCTGCACCGCATGCACAGTCGATGACCACCTTAAGTCCAGGCTTGATGTCTACAATGTCCAATAAATCGTCAATGTATTGCTTCTTGATTTCATCGTTATGGCTTATTGCACCAATCTTGTCCCATTCCACCTTGCCGAAATCTTCATTATAATAGATCTCTTCGATTTTTCCTTCCTGTTCTGGAGTGTAGGCCATTCCATTTTTATTCCAAAGCTTGATTCCATTGTATTGGGAAGGGTTGTGAGATGCAGTAAGCATTATTCCAGCATCACCGCCAAGCTTTAGGGTTGCATAACCTACAAGGGGGGTTGGAACCATTCCTATTTTAATGACGTCCACGCCATGTTCAATGAGTCCTGCAGTGATGGCCTGTTCCAACATTCTATTGGTGGTTCTGGTATCGTATCCGATAACAACCTTTCCAGTATTGTTTAAGTATTTAGCCAATGATTTACCAATTTTCAATGCCAATTCTGAATTGATTTCTGAACCGATCTTTCCTCTGATTCCAGAAGTTCCGAACAATTTCTTATTTGCCATATGTTATCCTCCCTTTTTAGAGCATTTAAGCTCCAAACTTATGTGCATATCCCATCAAATCTGTCATGATGTTCATTACATCAGCGCCTCTGATTCTGCACATGCCTCCTCTGGCAACTGCATATTCATTATACTCCTTAACATCGTCCACCCTTACTTCCGGACCATTGATTAGGATAGGAACAGGATCTCCTGAATGGTTCTTTACAGAAATAGGTGTTGAATGGTCTGCGGTTAAGAAGATGTAGCAGTCCTCCAATTTTAGAAGTTCGCTCATTACAACGGTATCCACCTTTTCAATGAATTCCAGCTTTTCCTGTGCATTGCCGTCGTGTCCTGCCTCATCGGCTCCATCAATATTAATTAGGAAGAAGTCATGCTCGCTGTTGTTCACTTGGTCGATGATTGTATCCCTAATGTTTTCAAGGTTAGTGTCTGTTCCTCCAGTCACTCCTTCCATTTCAATGATGTCCATTCCTGCAAAGCGGCCGATTCCCATGATAAGTCCGGTTTCTGCAATGCAGGCGGAATTCACTTCGTATTTGTCGTTGATTGATTCAACTTCAGGTACTTCTCCGGCACCACGTGGAATGATTATGTTGGCAGGGGCTTCACCGTTTTCTATTCTTTTAAGGTTTATTGGATGGTCTTTAGTCATTTCATAGGATTTGGCCACTAGTTTGTTTAGGATGTCTGCAGTCTTTTCAGCTTCAGGGCTTCCATCAAGAGCTTTGACTACTTTAGGTTTGTTTCCTTCCACCTTAGGGTCTGCATCACTTACCTTGCCGGACAATCCGTCTCCTCTAAGGACTAAAACTGCTCTGTGTCCGGTTGATTCCTTAAAGATGATTTTAATGTCCTCATATCCTTCAAGCTTCATGGTGTTTAAGGTTGCTATGATTTCATCTGTTCCATCTCTGATTCTTCCGGCACGTCTGTCGGTGATGATTCCATCCTCATCAGAGGTTGAAAAATTGCATCTGAATGCTATGTCTCCAGGAATAACATCTACACCAACTCCGACTGCTTCAAATGGGCCTCTTCCAGTATATACTTCATAAGGGTTGTAGCCTAAAATGGACAAATGTGCAGTGTCACTGCCTGGAATGATTCCAGGGGCAATTGAATCCATTAATCCTGTAATTCCCCTTTCAGCCATCTTGTCCATATTCGGAGTCTTTGCTGCCTGAAGTGTAGTTTGATTGTTAAGCTCTTTTAAAGGACGGCCTGCCATCCCATCCATAACTAATATTATTCCTTTCATATTTTCACCATCGCAATAAGTTGAAATTAAAATAAAGTTTATTTAATTAAAAGATTTTTATTTTTTTTATTCTATTTGAATAAAATTATGTATATTCTTTATGATTTTTTCATTATTCTATTTGAATAAAATTCTGTATATTCTTTATGATTTTTTCATTATTCCATTTGAATAAAATTCTGTATCTTAAAAAGCAATATTAAATTATTTTAATAATTACTATTAATAAGATATATGAATTTATATGCTTATAAAATTTGTTTTTATTTATTTGATATTTTTCATGATTTTTTCAATTGAATTTTAGAAATGGAATTATTAAGCCTACTTTACAAATTATTTAAGAATAATTAAAAAAGGTTTGAAAATGAATAAAAATTAAAGAAAGTTCAATTTAATTTTAGAAAAAAGTAAAAATTAGTTTATTTTTAGAAAAAAGTAAAAGAATAGTTTAATTGATGGAATTCAGATTACATTACAGAAACAATACCTATGATTGCTCCACAAACTGTTGCGAGCAAATTGACATGCTCATTGTTGATGTAGTGTCTTCTTTCGAGAACTGCTCCAAGGATGCTGTCAATGAAACAGCCTAATGTTCCAGAGATAACTGAAATCTTTATGGCTATCAATGGATCAGATATTACTCCAAGTAAGAATGATGCGATTCCAATTATTCCCGCACCTACAATTGCTGCAGAGGTTCCCAAGATGGATATTGCCCCGTCGGTTCCTGCAGGCACTTTTTTGAATGTGGTTATTAAGCGAGGTTCTTGAAGAACGCCTATTTCACTGGCTAATGTGTCTGCTGTAGCTGTAGCCACAGCTCCAATGAATCCTCCAGCCAAAGGAAGATAATAGCTTCCAAATGCTGCCATCAAAAAGGCAACCAATCCATTTGAGATTACATTTTTTGCAGTTCTTGTCTTTTCATATTGCCCAATCTCCTTTTTATAAGGTTTTGAAAAACGTGTGGCAAATATGCTTAAGACAAAAAACAGCACGATTAAAACAAACCAACTCACTCCTGCAGAGAAGATGATTGTGATTCCCATAAAGATCATTATTAAGGAACCTAATAAGTCTAAGCTTTTACGCTTATAGCTTATTCCACCTAATATGAACAGAAGTATAACATATCCCCAATTTATCATTAAAGCTTCATGCATAGAATCACTTCTATAAAGTTTAGTAAATTTCAAAAATCAAATATCATTGGTTTTATTTTCAAATTATGATTAATTTCTATTTAATTATAATTTTTAATACTATTTATACTTATTTATTTAAATTGATTAATTTAAACAATTCAATCATTTATAATGGTTTTTGTTCACTTATTATATAAATGGTATAAAATTAAATGTTTAGGGATATAGTTAAAATTAGAATATTAAAATAGAAATTATAAAAAAAGATTTTATGAAAATAGTTTTTTTAAAATAAGAATTATAAAAAAAGAAAAAAAAATAAAATATTAGATTTATTTGTCTAATACTTTACTTTTGATGATTTCCACTCTTTTAAGAGGATAGATCTTTTTAGCTTTGTGGTAAATTTCAGAAGCTAATCTACCGTTTACAGAGTTTTCTACAAGTTCATCAAAGGTTTTTTCGCTTGCTACTTTAGTAACTAACTCGTTGATTGTTTCTCTCATGTATTTTTGTTGGGAAGATTTTGCTCTTCTGGTGGTTACAGCCAATACATGGAGTTTTAATTTACGTTCATCTTGGGTAGTTACAATAACAGGAGCGTCGATTCTACTGGTTCCTCTTCTGATCATGCTTCTTACATAGTCAGTAGTGGTTTTGTGTCCAGTGAATTTGGTGTTTGCAATGTTTCCGTTAACGTTGTCTACTTCAAATTGTAATTTGATGTATTGTTTGGAGAAGTCACCGGTTAATTCTCTCATGGTTACTTCTACAGTTCTTCCGTAAACAAGTTCAGGGTCTCTTGCAGGGGTGGTACCGATTTCCTTGTCGCCGAATGCAACAGGGGTCTTAATGGTGTACCAAGATTTTTCTTTCCAAGTGTCACGTACTCTACGTCTTTGTTTTTTTGCCATCTATATCATTCCTCTCTATATTTTTGACGTAATTATTTTTTAGAATAATTGTTTTTTTAGTTTGTAATAAAACATAGCCAAGGCTAAACTATAATATAAAATAGGATAGAAATAAGCTATGATATAAGTTTTAGTTTTGATTTAACCTATTAATCTTAAATGAAATCAAGATTTATATGATTGTCAAATCAATAAAAAATATAATATTAAAATCACAGGCTATGGGCTATAGTCACTTTAGATATCTGAAGTGGCCTTATATCAAAAATAGATACAAAAATAGTTATAAAATCTGATTATAAGATGAATAATTTTTATAATCTATATTTTACCTGCTCTGGAATCAATCCATTTAAATTAAAATAATATCATAAAAGTTTTAAATAAGTTTAAAACCCGCCCATAAAGGTTATAGTTAGTTATAATTTTCATAGTATTTAAATATTGTTAATTTTGGCATGTTTTATTATTTTTTAATTTCAAGATTTTTCTTTTTATTTTTTCAGTTGGGCTGCAATTGAATTTTTTTATGTGGTAATTGAATTTTTTTATGGCTTATTTGCAAATGTTTAATTATATGAATATTTTTTCATATTTTTTATATTCTTGTCTGCTTTTGCTTTGTTTTAACATGGTTTAGTACTAAAATTTTATATACTATAAAAAATATAACAATTGTTATAAAAATAATGGAGGTAAGCTTATGTGTGAGCTATTTGGATTTTCATCTTCAAAGGAAGAGGAATTAAATGATTACTTGAAAACATTTTATAGTCATTGTGAAGAGCATCCTCACGGATGGGGATTGGCTATTTTAGATTCAGATAAGTATCAGATAAGAAAAGAACCTGTGAAGGCTCGCAGTAGTGTGATGTTAGGAAATATTTTATTAAATCCAATCGTTTGTAAAAGCATGCTTGCACATATAAGGTTAGCCACTATTGGTCGTCTTGATTTTTATAATTGCCATCCTTTTGTTAAGAAAGATAATTCTGGTAGGAGATGGACTCTTATACATAATGGAACTATCTTCGATAGCCAAGAACTTTGTAAATACAGCACTATCGAAGAGGGGGAAACAGATTCTGAAAGAATCCTATTGTATGTTGTTGATATGATTAACAGTTTTGAAGAAGCTAAAGGCGAGTCTTTAAATCTAAAGGAACGTTTTGACATTGTTTCAGGTCTGATAAGCAGAATGTCCTATACAAACAAATTAAACCTGATACTTTCAGATGGGGAACAGATGTATGTTCACAATAATCTGAAGGGATCGCTTAATTATTTGAAGAGGGACCATTCTGTTTTCTTCTCAACACAAGCTTTAGATGATGGGGAATGGAAGGAAGTGCCAATTAATGTAACCCTTTCCTTTATCAATGGAGATTTTCTATTTAAAAGTGACAATCATTTTAATGAATATGTTGAAACGGAAGAACAAATCAAATTCATTGAAAAGTTTTTGGAATCTTTAAAAACAGATTCAGAAGAGGAATATGCATGGTAATACTTTCACGATGGATTGTGGAGGATTCTGATTTTTTCATTCTGTGATTTTTAGAGGGGAGAATTATGGGGATAAACAATATTGATGATAATGGATTAAGAAATAAGCTCTTTCAAACATTTTTAGAACCTACTAAACGAAATAAAAAAGAGTATATTGGCATTGAAATTGAAATTCCAATAATAAATCTAAATAAGGAAGCAGTGGATTTTGAAATTGTTCATAAAATTACTCGAGATTTTAAAGAGGAATTCAATGGCTTTGAAGTTGAGGGAATAGATTATGAAGGGAATATTTATTCCTTAAGGGATAAGTCCACTGATGATATGGTCTGTTATGATTGCTCTTATAATAACATAGAGTTTGCAATGGGGAAGGAAGAGGATTTATTTACCATAAATGAACGTTTTCTAAATTATTACAGATTCTTTAAATCTAAATTTGAAGAGCATGGCCATACATTAACTGGAATGGGCATTAATCCTTATAGAAAATACAATAATGAAGTTCCCATTCCCAATGAAAGATATCTGATGCTTTATCATCATTTAAAATCTTATCCAAATTATGGCAATCTAATGGATTTTCATGAATACCCCGGATATGGAATGTTTTCAAGTGCTTCTCAAGTTCAGTTGGATGTTCCTTATGATGATTTGATTGACAATATTAATGTATTTTCAAAATTAGAGCCTATTAAAGCATTATTATTTTCCAACTCAGTGCTTTTAGAAGATCATGAGGAATATGCCTGCTTTAGAGACCTGTTATGGGAGCATAGTACTCATGGCATTAACCCAAAGAATATTGGCATGTATGATATTGAATTTGATGATGCTGATGAATTGCTTTCATATTTGGAGTCATTAAATATGTATTGTGTAATGAGGGACGGACTTTACATTAATTTTAGGTCTATGCCACTAAAGGAATTCTTTAGCAAAGATAAGATAGAAGGGGAATATTATTGCAAAGGGGAGTATAAGGCAATTGAATTTAAACCTTCTTTGGATGATATTAAATATTTAAGGGCTTTTAAATTCATTAATTTAACTTTTAGGGGGACTCTTGAATATAGGAGCGTTTGCACTCAACCGATTAAGGATTCCATGTCTGTTGCGGCATTTCATGTAGGTCTTAAACATAAGATTAACGAATTAAAGGAATTATTTTTTTATGCAGATGTTTATAACAATAGTTATAGTGCGGGTGAGCTTCGTAAATTATTGATTAAAGCTGAAATAAGTGATCTGATTGATGAAGATGGGTTATATGCCTTGGCAGAAAAAGTCCTTGGTTTGGCAAGTGAAGGATTGAAGATGAGAGGTTTAGGCGAGGAGGTTTTCTTGAAACCTTTATACGATAATTTGAATAATAGAACAAATCCTGGAAAAAGATTATTGGACTCTTTAGATGAAGGAATAAGTTTAGAAGAGATCATTAGGGATTATGGTGAAGTCGGATAATCCACATTTGTTTTGCAATGGTTTGATTGTTTATATT
>JAUNXF010000081.1:6643-7098 GCA_030539935.1 Methanobrevibacter sp. | reverse complement strand
AAATTATTGAAAGGGTACAAAGTACCATGCAATATCCATTTTGACGGGTACAAAATATCAAAATAAATATTTAAAAATAAATGAAAGCTGTACATTGTATCTACTTAAATAATATTTTTATTAAAGTGTACTGTACTAATATATTATATTAAAATATATGCATATAAAACTTACTATATTATTTTTATATAAAAATAATATTAATAATAATTTTATAAAAAAGTAATACTAAAAAAAAGAATTTTTAAACATATTTTTCAAAAAAAGGATTAAAACTGAATATTATTCAAAATAAGCAATTTGTTATAGGGATTTCAGAAAATAAGAAAACCAATGGCTAAAATAAATAGAACTAAATAAAAAATAGAAGCAGATCTAGAAAAAAATGAATAAAATAAAACTAAACAAAAAATAGAAAAAAATGAAGAATTTGAAAATGTTGAAGCATTAGACCT
>JAUNXF010000081.1:0-6633 GCA_030539935.1 Methanobrevibacter sp. | reverse complement strand
AAAGAACAAAAACTAGAAAAAAATGAATAAAATAAATAAAATAAATAATTATCATTATGCATCAAACGAATCCAATGCAAAATATAATTATTTAAATTATTTATGTAGAATAAACTACTTTATCCTCTGTTATTATTAACTATTAATAATGGACCTTAATTTAATAATTAAATAACAAAGAATAAACCCTTTCATTTAATTTCAAAATTTTTTTAATACTATTTTATAACAAAATTTTCATTTGCATATATGCATAAATTATATTCGCTATAATTCATCATATAAGCAAACATATTTTACATTTCAATAATATATAAAGTTTGCGATTTGTTCATTACTTTATTACTTTTTAAGAAATTTTTCTTATTATTTTATTTTATTAAAACATATTTTTATATAAAAAATAAAACAAAAAAATAAACAAATTATAAATATATACATACAAATTTTAGACAAACTTATAAAAAAAATCAAATCTTTAAAAATAAATGATTTAGAGAACAGTATGTATTTTTTCTGAATAACTTCCAATTTTTTTAGAAATCTATGAACAAGGAAATATTTTTCAAATAAGAAAAAAAGAAAGATGATTGGAGAAAAAATTACAAAAAGGAATCATTTTACAAATTGGAAAATTACTGAGGATAACAAAAAAATAATTTATCAATATTTTATTTAACAGTTATTAAAATGCCATCTATTCTCCAATATTTAATAGGTATTTTCTGGATACATTCTTAAAACTGAAGTTAGGATTAGTTGTTTTGTAGTAAACAAAACCTTCCCTTGCACATTCAGCACGTCCTTCACATACTTCTGGGTCGTAAAATCCATCTGCAGAAAGCTTGAATTCTTCAAAGTCATCTGGAAGAATGTATTCCTCATCATCAATTGGAACGGATTCCATTTCATATTCATCCCATACCTTTTTAGCTTCACGGATATCAAACATACCTCTTTCACTGTCAATCATATGGAAACAGAATAAATGGTTTTCGCTTAATTCATGAGGGTTGTTTTGAATAGCTGGTCCGCAGACTTCACCTTGCCATGCGACATAAGTGCATTCACTATGCTTTTCAAGGTAATCCTTAAGCTTGTTTTCAATGTCATACTTAATTGCAACATCCCAGAAATCAGTGCTTTCATCAAATACCCTTAAGTTACGGGAACATACGTAGAACTCATATTCATTTTTGCTGAGCCTGTTGTTTTTAATCTCAAGAATAAAAGTTCCAGAGGATCCTTCACATTTTTGTGTACGGATGAATGGGGTTTTGTCTTCTAAAACATCAGGCATGTTTTCACAACGTTCCTGGTCAGTTTTGTGGATGTATTCAAATTTCTTAGGGAAACTTCTGGAACCATCCTTATCATCACCAAAGATGAAAAACATTAATTCTTTACCCCAGCCTCTTTCCATTAGCCATTTAGCCCAAGGCTTTTTGAATAATTCTTTTCTGCGTTTAACCATTTCCTGATATTTGTCTGGGCCTTCTCTTTTACGCTTAATGTCCTTTGGGTTGGAGTAGGTAATTTCAAGAAGTTCTGTTACATCAGTTCCGTCCTTTTCAGGAACATCCACATCAAAAATTCCGAGAGGTAATGCAATTCCTTGAGAAATTACATTAAACTTTCCAAGTTTCATTGTCTTAATCTTGAATTTTTTGCCTCTAAGGAACTCAGACCATTCTTTTTCAGGTACCTTTGAATCAATTTCAATGTATACACAAGGGTCGCCTTCCTTAAATTCCCCAATCTTTGCAATGCAAGTCCATCCAAGGACTCCAATCAGTTCAATATTGTCTGCTCCTTCAATTGGCTTGACCCATGCAATTTTCTCTACATGGGCTAAGGAACGTTTTCCATCGATAATCATTTTTATCACCCTCCTACAGAAATCATATTTTCTCAAAAAATATTTTTATGATCAAATATATAAAAAATTCGAAAATAGAATTATAATACTTAAAAAAATCAAAAATATAATGATAAAAATCAAAAGAAAACTCGAAAAATAGGATAATGAAAATTATAAAAGAAATCAAAAATATGATGGGGAAAATATGTAAAAAACAGTGAAAATATGTAAAGAACCATATTTTGAGAAAGGAGATTAGAAATTAACCTAATCTTCTTTTCCAATTTCCACTGCCTAAATCAACACCACGGGTCATATCCTCGTGAGCATCACTTACAGAATCAAATAATGCACCTAACCCTACAGCAGATTTTTCATAGTTAGCTGCACGGGTTCTGCTGATTCCAAGACCGCATGCCTCTTCATAAGAGTCAATGTCAGCACCGATGAATAAGAACTCCCAGTTGTGGTTAGCGATCATATTTTTAATATCTAATTTATTATATTCTATTGAAGAGTTTTCCAAACCATCAGTGGTAATTACAAATAAGACATCATTTTCCACTTTTCTATCAAGACGATTGATGGTAGTACCAATTGCATCTAAAAGTGCAGTGCATCCATCTGCAAAGTATTCATTCTTAGTAAGCTTACTAACTTCATCAATTGGTTTTCTAGTGTATAACACTTTATATTCAGTATCAAAAAGTACAAGGGTTACATGAGTATTTGGGTTCTTTTCTCTTTCCCTTTCAATAAATGAATTGAATCCGCCAATGGTATCTGAAACTACATCATACATGGATCCGCTTTTATCAAGTAAAAAGACTAAATCCACATCTTTTAATGGAGTTTCTTCAGCTTTAACTTCTTCTGCCTTTTCCAAATTTTCTTCTTTAATACCATTCACTTTCTCATCCAAACCGTTAAAAGATTCCAAGTTAGTTACATTTTTTTCTAATTCAAACATACCCATTTTTAGTCTCCTTAAATTCATTTATTAAATTCGTATAAAGTCCAAATGCTTTGATTAATCTAAAATTTCAGCCCTGACAAATTATACTGAATCATCGAATTCATCAATCCTTAAAAACGAAAAACATCAAATTTGCCAATCTTGATAATTAGAATAAATCATTTATTTACCATAAAGAGAACTTTTTTACTCTTCAACAGTAGTATGTTTTGAAACATATATAAATTGAATAAAGAAAATTGTTTATGGAAAAAAGAAAAAATAAAAAGTAAAAACTTAAGAATTTAATTTAACAGCAAAATAAGTAGAAAAAATAGAAAAAATAAAAATAATTAAACAATCAAATTGATTAAAAAAAAAATAGAAAAAACTGTAAATTTAATCAATCCAGATTAAAACAGAAAAAAAGCTTTAGTTTTCTTGATCATTTAGCTCTTTTAATCTTGATTCTGCAATAAGGGATATCCATCCATCATCATCATTTTCTGAAATGTATTTTAAAACATCCCTATCTCTAATGCGATTGATTGCCTTTTCGCGAGAACAATTCCACCTATTGTTAAGTGCAATATCAATTAAGGTTTCATCATCAGTAAGGGGATGGCCTGCAATATTTTTACTAACCCAAAGGTTTGGATGATTTCCTAATTTCCTTAAGGCACTCACACTATTAAAATTAGGATTTGTAATGGCCTTGCAAATAACCCAACAGGAGGAATCATTCACTGCCAAATCATTTAAAATGGATTCATCACTAATCTGTGAAGCTGCATATTCACGAATTAGCCAATGAGGATCTTCCACAGCCAATTTGGATAAAGTCTCATCATCATTAAAATTGACATTTCTTATGGCAGCATAACGAACAGAATATGCACTATCATTAAGGGCTATTGTAGATAAAATCTCTTGATTTTTAAACCTTGGCAAAGCTACAATTACACGGCGAAGACCTGGGTAGGAATCATTTAAGGCCCATTCTTCCAATAATGGAATATCCCTTATATACTTAACCGCCTTTCTGCGAGTCTTTTTATATCTGGAAAATCTTACCAAATCAATAAGTTCCTCCTGACTGAATTCATGATTCTCTAGACAGTCATCAAGGCTTAGGGGATATCTTCTCGCCAAATCAAAAAGATAGTCCTCCCAGCAATAATAGCCCTCTGTGGTATCTGAAATAATATCAATTAAAAAATGTCGGGATTTGATCTTTTTTAGAGCAGCCATACGAATTCTCAAATCCCCATGAACATTAAATATCTTCAACAATTCATAATCATCATCCAGATAATCAATTATGGCAAAGGACAATTCCCAAGTCAATATTGCCATATTGGTTAATACACGACTGGAAAATGATTTTTCCAAATGATATGGAAGAGGCTTTAAATCTGAAACTTCCCTATCCTTCAATTTATTCAAATAACTTTTAAAATCATTAAGTGCCTCATGACTTTCCGTATTAAAGTCTTTAGAGAGAAGCAAATCAATGAATTCTATTAATTCTAGAACCTCCTCAATATAGCGCTGACCATGTGAAAAGGCATAAAACAGGGAATTCAAAGAGGATAAAAAATTATAAACATCAAGTGCCTTGAATGAAACCAGATCATTTGAATCCTTTACTGCAATATCCAATCGCACAGCAAGGTCTGAAATCATTTCAACTGCAATAAGACGGGATGGGAAATCAGGACTCTCGCGAGCAATATGAATTAGGACATCCTGATTTGTGATTCTTTTAATGGCCGCTCGACGAATTTGAATATTCTCATCATTTAATCCAATATCAATAAATAATGATTGGTCTTTCAGATTGGGATTTCTTATAGCTCCGCGACGTATCCTATAATTCAAATCAGTGCTTAAGGCAAAATCATGCAAAATAAACTCATCCTTCAGATTTGGATTGGAAGCGGCAGCGCTACGTATTAAATCATCCAAAGTTTCATCGAAAAGAAATTTGACCAATTCCCTCTCGCTTTTCAATTCCTTAATTTCATGCAAAAGATAATTAGAATTCATATGCATCATCTGATATTTTATAAAAAATAGTAAAAATAAAATCATCAAAGAATCTAAAAACTAAAAATTATTCCTTTAATCCTTCCTTTGCAAGATTATACATCTTGATTGCATATTCCCTATCAGCATCTTTCATTTCTTCGGTAAGCTCATCATAAGGAATCCACAAGCTTTCCCATCTCTCAAGACGGGATTCAAGTTTTTGAACCAAATCAATGGCATCTTTATTCTCAACACAATTTTCCCTAAAGTATTCAATATCCTTTTTCAATACATCAACTACGACATACAATTCCTTGGAAATGTCCTTGCTCCAGCCCATCCATTCCTCATGACACACTTCAGACATATTCTCTATAACCTGATCTTTCATTTATGAATTCCCCACATGAATGTATAAATTAATTTTTATTAAATAATTGATATTAAATAAATAACTGATATTAAATAATATAAGTTTTATAATTTTGAATATATAAATAATCTAAAGCAAATAATTGATTTCAATGAATGATTTATTTTAACTTATCCCTAATTTCCAATATTCTTTTAATATGCTTACAGTGATTCTCCTTATCGCTTAACTTGACTCCACCGAATTTCAAGTTCTCTTTCCTATACTTGAAGTCTTCACAGTCACAGCTGACTGTATCCTCCATTATGTCAAAAGTGATAATGTACTGCTTATTGGAGGATTTGCTTTTGATATAATAATCTTCCCACTCCTCATTTTTAGAAACTTTCTCTATAATCATAACTAATCATCAATTTTAATTAGAGATTACTGATTAATAAAATTTATCAATGAAAAGATAAAAATGGAACTTTTATAAGTAATTATGATTTAAAAAATGATTTTAACATGATTAATGATTATTGAATTTTATTAGTTGAATAAAGTCTTTTATTTATAGAATTTATATACTGAACAAATCAAATCTATACTTGGCGGGTAATAAATGAAAAAACGATAGAGGTGAAAAAAATGCATTTCAATGAATTCGACAGCATAATGAGAGTATATGAAGAATCCCTCGATCAGTATATATTGCCTGATATGTATATTGCTGTTCGTCTTGATGGGAGATCATTTACTGGTCTAACCAAAAGAATGAATTATGAAAAACCATTTGACGTGAAATTCAGAGACCTAATGGTTGATACCGTAAAGGCATTAATGGATGCTGGTTTTAGAGTGGTTTATGGATATACTCAAAGTGATGAAATCTCCTTATTATTCCATCAAGATGAGGACACTTTTGGAAGAAAGGTAAGAAAAATAAACACCACCTTATCCGGTGAAGCAAGTGCTGCATTTTCTCTTGGATTAGGTGAAATTGCAACTTTTGACAGCCGTGTAATTCCACTTCCAAATGAGAGAAAACTTGCAGATTATTTTGCATGGAGACAGGAAGACTCCAAAAGAAATGCTTTGCAGGGATACTGTTACTGGACCTTAAGACATGAAGGAAAGACTGCTTCTCAAGCGTCCAGAATCCTTAACAAGCAAGGTTATAAATTTAAAATAGACTTGCTTGAAGATAGAGGAATAAACTTTGATGAAATTCCATATTGGCAAAGATTCGGAGTTGGAGTTTATTTCAAGGATGTTGAAAGAGAAGGTTTCAACCCAATCAAAAATGAAAAGGTAATCGCAAAAAGAAGAGAATTGATTGCAGATAACAATCTTCCAACTGGAGACGAATATAGAGAATTCATCTTAGAATTCATAAATAAATAACAAAGAGGATTTTTTAAATCCTCTTAT
>JAUNXF010000019.1 GCA_030539935.1 Methanobrevibacter sp. | reverse complement strand
AAATAAAACTAAAAAACAAGAAAAAATAAAAGAATATTGAATCAAATCAATTTAAAAAAAAAAGTAAAGTAAAATATGATAAAATATCATATTTTATTCATTTACATGAACATCCGCTTCATTGTCAAATGGATTTGTACGGATAGCGAGTGAAATCATGTAAGGATAGTATTTTTTAAGGTATTTCAAGTAATAAACCCATTCATACACCAATTTTGAGTAGACTCTCTTCATATCACCATTCAAGTGATTGAAATCGGCATCCTTAATGTCTGAGAACTCGCCTCTTCTGGTTAATTCCTCATCCAAATGCATCAATGCAAGCAAGAGTGATGAGAATTCATCTTTCTCTAATAGATTAGGGTTATTGATGAGGTTTATTAAAAATTCCCTTTTTTCAACAAGAATGGAATGGATGTTGTTCAAGAACTCTTCCCTTTCTTCAGGTGGAATATCTGCCTTAAAGTCAATTCCATTTTCCTTCAATTCCTTCATCTTCTTGTCATAATCCTTTTCATCCCAATTCTTGATGTCCTTTAGGCTTTCAGTGTTTATCTTATTCTTATTCACCTTGCTGAACTCTGAAATCAGGTCATATCCAAGCTCTGAGAAGAAAGTTCCCATAAGCATGTCAATCTTTTCTAAAATGGCTTCATGTTCCTTTTTGCCCATGATTCCCTCAAGCAGGAATCCGACAATCAATATGTCAATTGGGATGAAGCCTATGTGTTTCCACAGATATGCAATGATCTCTTCGCCATCACCGAAGATAAGGTATCTGGCCAGGAATATGACAATCGCCAAAGCAAACATGATTATTGCAAATCTGATTTTCCAACTCCTATCGTTGTTTTCTCTCATTTTATAAACTCCAATAAATATTACAAATTATCTAAAATTATAAGGTCACACTAATTGATAAGCATTATAAATTTTAATTAATTTATAAAGATAGTTTATTTTTTTAATCTAATAAACTATTCGTTTAAGAAATGAGAAGTAATTTCAAACATCAGTAATCTGGGTTGAACTTAAATACTTTTATGGCCAACTTCATGCCAACGCTTCTTACGAATGTAGTGATAAGCAGATATGCAACCAGCCATCTGATAGGCCACATCAATAAGAAATTTTCTAAACCTATGCCCTTTCCGATTAGATAAAATGGAATTACTCCAAATATGAGGGGCATTATAAAACTCATCATTAAACTGATCCAAAATGCAACAGGACTCCAAAGTCTTTTAATATAATCTAACATATATAATCTCTCCTTAAATAGATATTTTAAATATTTTATAAAACCTGTTAAAAATAGAATAAATATTTGACATATATCATATCTACCGTTTAAAGACTTTAAAAAGCAATTCTATATAGAATTGTAAAAAAAAGAATGATTCAATTAGAAAAAATACTAATTGAAAATAATGAAAATAAAAATATGGTCAAGAGTATATAACCCTTAACAATTCAAGATATTAAATTAAATTTTTTATTCTAAGGTTGGGTAATTAGGACTTTCATTAGTAATCATCAATTCATGTGGGTGTGATTCCTTTATTCCACTTGCTGTGATTCTAACGAAACGAGCGACTTCCTTCATTGTTGGAATGTCACGGGCTCCACAGTAGCCCATGGAAGACTTCAATCCTCCAACCAATTGGAAGACAACTTCAGCTACAGTTCCCTTGTATGGAACAACACCTTCAACTCCTTCAGCAACCAATTTGGAATGTTTCATGTGAGTGCCCTTTTCCAATTCCTGGAAGTATCTGTCAGCACCGCCACCGGATCCACCTGTCATGGCTCCGATTGAACCCATTCCACGGTAGGTCTTGTATTTTCTACCGTTCATGGTTACAACTTCACCTGGGGATTCCAATGTTCCTGCAAGCAAGTTACCAAGCATTACCACATCTGCACCGGCACCAATTGCCTTAGCAATATCACCGGAGAATCTTAAGCCTCCGTCAGCAATAACAGGAATTCCAGCTTCACTTGCAACATCTGCGACATCTGCAATTGCAGTTAATTGTGGAACACCGATACCCGCTACAATACGGGTGGTACAAATGGAACCTGGACCGATACCTACCTTAAGACCATCTGCTCCATGAGCAATCAAGTCTTCTGCAGCTTCACGGGTTGCAATGTTACCCATACATAGGTCTGCATCAATGTTGTCCTTGATGGTTTCTGCAAACTTCACAACATTCATGTTGTGTGCATGGGCACAGTCAATGGAAATGATGTCAGCACCTGCTTCATCCAATGCCATAGCCCTGTCCAAATCGAAAGGCCCACAAGCAGCTGCAACCAAGTATTTGCCATTCTTATCAAGTGCAGCATTTGGGTATTGGTCTTGGTTTAGAATATCCTTAATAGTGAGAATGCCCACCAATGAACCATCTTCACTTACAACAGGCAATCTTTCAACCTTATTTTCATAAGCTATATCCAATGCCTCTTCTGAAGTGATATCCTCTTTGATGGTAACTACTTCGGAAGTCATAATGTCCTTAACTAATTTTTTAGAATCTGATTTTAGGAATGGCCTTACATCCCTTTTTGAGATGATTCCTACAATCTTATCGTTTTCCATTACAGGAAGACCGCTAACGGACTCGTTTTCCATAATGTCTTGAACTGTTTCGATTGAGGACTCAGGACTGATGGTAACTACATCACGCACTGTAATGTCTTCAGCGCTTTTAACCTTTTTGACTTCAGCAACTTGTGCCTCTTGAGTGATATTACGGTGAATTACACCGATTCCTCCCTCTTGGGCAAGTGCAATGGCCAAATCGCCTTCTGTTACTGTATCCATAGCAGCACTCATAATAGGGATATTCAATTTAATGTCTTTAGTTAAGCTAACTCTTGTATCGACATCTTTCGCTTCAATCCATGAAGCATTAGGAACCAATAAAAAATCATCATAAGTATAACCAGGCTTTGCATTATAAATCTTATCTGAAAATTGCAATGTTTTTCCTCCTTAAAACTTGTAAAAATAAAAAATAAACATCAAAAATGATTTAAAAAAAATTATCCTAATTTAAGAAATTAAGATAATTGCTAAAATCTGAATCTAAAAGAATATTTGAATTATTCTTCAAAGGATTTTACGAGCTCTTTCAATTCAGCTACAGCAGTTCTATCAATGTGTCCGGTGTTTCTGTCTCCGCCTACACAAGCAGCTCCTCTAACACCGACTACATCACATCCGACATCATATAATGGTTTCAATTGATCTTTCTTGACTGAACCTGCTAAAGCCACTTTCAATCCATAGCTATGAGCCTCTTCAGTGAACTTTCTACAGTCATCAATATCCAAGTAATCGAATAATGTGTGTCCGTCCTTAACGGCAGTGTCTAGCATAGCAATGTCTGCACCAGCATCCCTTGCCACTTTAGGAATATCCCAAGGACTTACAGCTCCAACTCTATGAGCATCAGCATAACCGGAAGCAACAACAGTGGCATCAGGATTATTATCTTTTACAGTCTTCACCACATTCTTCATAACTTCCAGTCCTTCTTCGTAGTTACTTGGACCATATAATCCTACCTTAATGTAATCTGCACCAGAAACCAATGCACCCATAGCAGCTAAAGAAACGGTTCCAGGTTTGTATGGAACATCCCCTAAAGTCGCACTTACAAGCATGTCATCTGGAGTAAGTTCTCTGATATCCTTAATAACCCATGGGAAATTAGCTCCAAGTGAACCTTCCTTAGGATTTTTAACATCAACTATGTCTGCTCCACCTTCAATGGACTCAATAGCTTCATCATGATTTATAGGACTAATTAATAAAAGCAATCATATTCCTCCAATTATATAGTTTTCATTATCTTTTAATCATCTTAATTTAATTAATTATTTCAAGATTTAATAATTCGATTATTATATTTAATTTATCGTTTAATTATTTAAACTTAACTATAAATTAATTCATTTAAATATTTTCAATTTAAAACTTCTATAGAAATATCTTTTATATAAAACCTAAAAATGCAATAAAAAACCGTTTCTATAAAACATTTTAGATTATTTATACTTTATATAAATAATATTATAAAAAGGTTTATATTTTTTAAAAAGAAAATTAATGCAAAATATATGAAAAGGATAGATAAAGGTAAAATCAAACATTAGAACAAGAATAAAAATAGAAATAAAAAAAGCAAAAATAAAAAAAAGGGAGTTATGAGTAACTCCCAACAAAAAATGAATTTTATTTTTTCCTAAATGGAAGATAGAATAAAGCGAATGCTGATAAGACAATTAATATTAATGGATTTCCTGTTTGCCTTTTTGAAATGTCAATAGGCCTTTTATGAGGATTCCCTTTTGATTTGAGGACATTGTCTTTAATAGGCATTTTATCTTCATCTGATTTTGAATCGTTTCCATCAAAACCATTATTGGAATCATCATTTCCCTTTTCAAAGAAGCCGTCATCAGAAAATGGTGAGTAATCATAATAATCATCCTCAAGATCCTCATTTTCATTATCAGGATTTGGATTATTTTCATCATCCCCATTAGGGCCTCCATCGCTTTCATTGGAATCTTCACTAGAAACATTGATGGCAGCATAATCAATATTATTGGATTCGTTCAAATCGAAAGTTGATGAGTTGACACTTGCATTATTTGGAATAAGGCCTTCATCTAATGCCCTTGTAGAAATGACTAATAATGCAGTCCCATCATTTTCCAGATCACCTAGTCTCCAAATGAAATCAATTGTGCCATCATCATTAGTTGAATTTTCCAAATCGCCCTTATTTGATTGGGAGAAAATAAACTCCAATCCTTCAGGCAATGAATTGAACACATCAACGTCACTAGCATTATCCGGACCCTTATTGGTAACATTAATGATCCAATTTACTGTATCTCCAATATGAACATCACTATTGTCAGGATAGATGCTTATCTCCAAATCACAAACTGGAAGAATATTTAAGCTATCGTTATCAATGTTATTCTCCTTATTCATTTCAAATGTACTGGTGTCAGCCTCTGAAACAATGATGATATTTTCATCAGACCTGTTTGCCCTTGTTTTAATGATTAATGAAACGCTTTCTCCATTATCCAAATCTCCAATGAACCATTCAAAATTATCACTGTTAAAGGAATCATCAGAAACATCCAAAACAACCAAGCCCAAGCCACTCAAATCAGACAAGGAAACAGACACATCAGAAGCCCCATCAGGACCATCATTAGAAACAACAACAGCCAAATCAACAGAATCTCCATTATATACTGTGGAATTTGAGACGGAAATGTCGATTATCAAATCACATAGTGGATTGATAGTCAGATTATCATCATCTCGGTTATTTTCCTTATTCATTTCAAAGGTACTTGTATCAACAGTCCCCTCAACTGTAATCCTATCGTTTGAACTATTGACATTAGTTGAAATGATTAATGAAACGCTTTCTCCATTATCCAAATCTCCAATGAACCATTCAAAATTATCACTGTTAAAGGAATCATCAGAAACATCCAAAACAACCAAGCCCAAGCCACTCAAATCAGACAAGGAAACAGACACATCAGAAGCCCCATCAGGACCATCATTAGAAACAACAACAGCCAAATCAACAGAGTCTCCATAATCCACTGAATCATCAGACATATTCACTTTAATTATCAAATCACATAAAGGAAGTATTTTCACATAATCGTCATCCAGATTATTTGACAGAATAGGATCAAAGGTATCTGAACTAACATTTACTGACAAATCTATTGTTTTATCAGAACAGTTTACCTTAGTGGAAATGACTAGGCTAACTTCTTCACCTAACAATAGATTTGGTATCTCCCAAATGAGGCAGCTATCATTAAAAGCATTATTTGAAGAATTCAAATAGACCATATCCTCCCCAAATGGAGAAATTGAGACTAAAACCTTGCTTGCATTATTTGGGCCGTTATTTTTTACGGTTATTGTCCAATCGACAGCATCCCCAAAATTAAATTCATCTCCTGAAGCTTGAACATTAATGGATAAGTCTGCCATAAGAACTCGGATGGACTTATTATTAAAGTTATTCATTTCATTTGAATCATCCTCATTTGAAGAGATGTCAACTGGAAAATCGATAATGCCTGTCTTGTTGGTCAGGACATTAATGATTAATGTCTGATTATCGCCTATATTTAAATCGCCAATGTCCCAAATGCCTGTGCCTTCATCATAAGTGCCTACTGAAGGTGAAGATGATAAATAGACCAATCCATCAGGAACAGTCGCATTGACTTTTGTTCCGGTGGCATTGCTTGGACCATAATTGTTTACTTTAATTGTATATTTGACTGTCTTATTGAAATCAATATTTACTCTGCTTGAACTAATGTTGATTGCCAAATCCACAATTGGAATAATCTCAAATTCATTATCCTCGTCAATCGCCTTATAATAATCATCCTCAAAATGTTTTGCAGAAACAATATAATTTCCGGTTTCTAATGGTTCAGTGATGAAATCGCTTAGATTTAAAACAATATCCCCAAAAATGCCTGTGTGAAATGTCTCATTTAAAACAATGCCATGAGAACTGAATCCATAAAGAGCATTGGAAGATGTTAAAAATCCATCATCCTCATTTAGAGCATTCCTATAAATGATAACATTGACCATTTGATTGTCTTCACGGTCATCCTGATACAATAGGCTGCCATCGTTACTGTATTGAGCACCTTTGACGGGATGGACCTCATCCTCTCCAGTTACTTTAGAACCCTTTGAAGAAATGTAACTCACATTATAGAAGTAAATCTCATCTATTGAAGCTGTATTGTAAATTGCATTTGCAATGTTGTTGCCTCCTATTAAGGTGAAATTTACTATAATGTCACTTTCATTATAATAACTCCTCTTTGGATCAACAAGGGAGTCCAAAAGGTAGGACCATGCTTGATTTTTATCGAAATCAGTATTTGATAAAGTCATATGGCATCCATCAGTGTAAATGGCAGAGCCATTGCGGGCATCATTAAATGAAAAGCTTGAAGAGTCAACAGTATTGTTATCTCCCTTAATGTATAATGCACCGCCTAATCCGCTGGCAATATCTGACACATTAGGAATTGCAGAGTTGTTTAGGAAATTTGATGCAATCAACATTGCATTTGAACCTTCAATATAGACTGCACCTCCTTTCTTACTGACATTATTAAAAGTGAAACTGTCAAAGATCAAATTGGAATTTGAACCATTGATATAAATGGCAGCCCCATTTTCCGCTGAATTATTTATGAAATTACTGTCATAAACATAGGTACTGTTCCCATTAATGTATACGGAACCATTAATTACACTATGATTAGTGAAATTAGAACTAAATAAGTTAGCATTTGATCCGACAACATAAATGGCTCCGCCATAGCTTGCAATATTGGCATTGAAGCTAGAGTTTAATATGGACACATCACTTCCATTGATCAAGACTCCAGCACCAAACCCTTTAGCGAAATTATCATTGAATGTTGAATTTATGACCAATGCATAATCCCCCATTATGAATAATGCGCCGCCATCTGTTTCACTGGCATTATTTCCATTAAATGTGGAGTTGACAACTTTTACATTGTTCCCCTTAACCTGTATTGCACCGCCCATAGGGGCAGTGTTATTTTCAAAAATGCATGAACTTATATTAACGCTGATATCATTTCCTATCAGACCAGTACTGATTGCACCTCCATATACTCCTGCACTATTGTTAATGAAAATACAGTTAAACAATTCACCATCAGCATGCAATGAGGTGGCGCCACCAACATTATTACAATAATTGTTGATAAATGTGGTATTGAAAACCTTTATGCCTGGACGGAAGCATAATGCACCTGCATGAGCACTTGCTGCAGAGGAAATAGCTGAATTATTAATAAATACGCAATTTACAACACTTCCTATGTTAATGGAATCTTGGGATTTTCCAATTTGAAGGCCACCTCCAGTTACTTGGGCTCCATAATCATTCTTAACAGTATTATTAATAAATGTACAATTAATAACTGTAGAATTTCTTGCAGTTACTGCAACATTAGAATATTCACCGGAAGAACCGTTGATGAAGTTAGAATTTTTCACCAAGAAATTAGTGCAATTTTCACCAACAAGAAGATGTGCAGAAAGTGTAGAAGCATAATTATTCATAAAATTACAATTGCTGATTGAACCGTTGCTATTTAAAAAATAAACGGATTTGACATTTGAATTGATAAAATTACAATTAATTATCTTCACATTCGCACCATTTACTCTAAAAATTCCAGATAAGTTTTTCGCATCAAGGGTGGCTTTAACAGAGCCTTCACCGCCACTTATAGTAATGGATTTATTGATAATTATCAGTGACCCATTACCTGTGTATGTCTTTCCTTTTAAGTCAATAGTATCTCCAGATTTTGCACTTGCTATCGAATCCCGAATACTTTCGAATGTATTTCCACTAGGGCTTAGAGTAGATTTTAGAGAATTCTCATCTGAATTAATAGAACCTAAATTAGATTTGAAACCATTATCTTGTATTGAATCATCATCCAAATCATCATTTTGTATTGAAGGAATATCTTCAATTGAATCAAGATCATCATTATTCAAATCATCATTTAAGTTAGATAACTCATTCACAGAATCTACACAATCTTCATCCTCACTTATTTTTACAATATTATTACTTATGTCTTCATTTAAATTTGTAAAAGAAGATTCAGACTGTGAATTGATTACAGCTGAATTAAAATCAGAACCATTTAAATCAGCTGCATTAACAGTTGAAAATGTTAAAAATACACAGAGAATCATACAAATTAAATATATTAATTTAAATTTCAATGTACATAACACCTCATAAAATTTAAGAAAAAAGGACTGAAATTAAATTGTTTTAAATCTAATGGCTTTTAGACAAAAATTCAAAGCAATTTAAAATTAACGAATAATTTTTTTCATCAAAATGAATCAAAAAATTAGTATTAAAAAGCATTTCAATCAAGTTTTTTCTTCAAATATAAGGTAGTAACTAATCATTTATAAATTAAACGGTTTTTTGTGCTTTAAAATTATAATAGAATTATAATATTATTTTAAACTTAATATAATTTGATAATTTAATTCTAATTTAATAATCAGATTAAATTTTCCAGTTTAATTATAATTTAACAAGATTAAATCAATTTTTTATAGTGAATATAATATTAAAAAATATGTCTAAAATTTAATTAGAATAAAAAAATAAAATTGCTTAAAAAAATAAAAATAAACTAAAAAAAATAATTACAGAATAAAAATTCCTAAAAAAATAAGAAAATGAGTGAAAGAAATAAAAATAAACAAAAGATAGGGTTAATAAGGAGTTCCATTATCCCTAATGTTATCCCTTATTCTCTTATGTTGGTCTCTTGAAAGCCCATCTTTTTGAGTTGTATTCCTTAGGTCTTCAATAATTTCATATGTTGGTGTGAGAACTGGACAATTATCAGTGCACATTCCACATAAAGTACACATATACAGTCCAGAGTCAACAGAAACTTGGTTGTCCCTCAGGTATTTGCTCATTGCAACACCTCTGCCGCCTAAATAACTATGATAACCAAACTTATTGCCTACAACATTATAAACAGGGCAGCTTACAATGCAATTTCCACAGCCAATACACCAAAGGCATTCTTTAATGGCTTCCTTTCTACCATTATCCAATAGGATCACTGCCACTCTTTCTGCACCATACATATTCTTGAGAAGCTTTTTCTCAATGTCTGCTGTTTTGGAAGGCCCCGCCACAATATTCATATAGGAAGTCAAAGGCTTTCCAGTCGCATATGCGGTTTCCAGTTTAGCAATGGACACGGAATCCTCTACAAAAGGCACCAACTTATCAATTCCAGCAACTACAATATGTAGCTTCTTATTTTGAACCAAACTAATGTTTCCTTCATTATGAACCATCAGTATAGCCCCATCTTCTGCAGCTATTGAATTAGAACCGCTGATTCCAATATAAGACTTATGAAGCAGGTTTAAAACATCTGCTCTGACAGCTTCCATAATAGGTCTTGGAACAGGCGGCAAATCCAAATCCATGGCCTCATTGACAATATCTGCAATATCATGAACTGTCAAGTGAGAAGCAGGACCTGTTGGATGAACCGGACTGTTGTCATCTTTTTTCAATTGCAGAATACGGTCTCCCAAATCCGTTTCTATAATTTTCATGCCATGACTCTCCAAAAACTCGGTTGCATTTATCTCACGCAATGTATTGGATTTTGATTTGGCAATGAAAATCTCATCCTTATCCAAATCGCTTGATTCAATCTCCTCATTGATTAAATCCAACAATATTTTTCTTGCTTCCTCCTCATCCTTTGCATAAAAGCAATCAATATCATTTTCCTTAAAGCGCTCCTTGGCAATAGCTATCAACTCTTCATTGTTTTCTATTGCATCTTTTCTAATGTCAATGACCCTTTCCTGAAGAGCCTGAATCTTAGGAGATTCCGCAAGAGGTTCAATCTTCTTCTTTAGATTATTGAATATTCTTCTCATTGATTCAATCTCTTCTTCTTTCATTGGACCTCCTCCTCTAAAGTGGAATCATTACCATCATTTAAATCCAAATGTCTTAAGACAAATTCAGACAAGTCCAAAACATCCAAATCTTCAGAATTTTCATTTAAATTTAATTTGCAGAATGGACATGCAGTGACCAATAAATCCGCATCAGTCCCTTTCGCCTCCTTAATCCTTAAATCAGCTATCGAATTGGATAAGTCTCCATAGGCGGATTTCACTCCACCGCCTGAGCCGCAGCATCTTGACTTTTCCCTAATGTTTTCCATTTCAACCAAGTCTGAAATGGCTTTAATGACATTGCGTGGAGCTTCATATTCGCCAGCATGCCTGCCTAAATGGCATGAATCATGATAGGTTACCTTTAAATTATCTTTTCCCTTAAGGCTGATTTTATCTTCCTTTATCAATTGCTCCAATAATTGGGAAATATGAATCACCTTCAAATCGATGCCAAGGTATTTCTTATAGTCTTCCTTTAAGGTCTTGTAACAGCCTGCACAAGAAGTCAGAATAACTTTTCCTTCCAAATCCTTTAGATTGCTGTTCATCTGTTCTATTGCATCATCTAAAAAACCAGTCCTAAGTAGTACAGACCCACAACACTTTTCATCATCCAATGTTTCGAATTTAATATTCGCTGCCCTTAAAATCCTTTCGGTAGCTTTACTAATCGAATTTAACTTTTCACGAGCTGTACATCCTCTAAAATACAATAACATAATATAACCTTAATTGAATATTTGAATTTCTAAAATTTTTTTAAGTAACTTAATTTATGAAAAAATAATGTTAATATAAAATAGAATAAGATTCGTAAAGATAATAAATCTAAAAAAGATTATTTGAAAGTTTATTAGAGACTATTGGAATTTAACAATATTGTAAATTAAATTAATTAAATTAAAATGAAAGAGCTTCTTATTCCTCTTCATCTAAATCTTCCAATTGAATTTCATCCTTAATGGCTAAAGCCCTTACCAAATCTGTCATGTTCCTATTCAATTCATCAATTTTAACATACAATCTAAATATGGCATAAACAGTACCTGCAAAGCCAATGACAAGCAATAAGTCCAATCCTCTTCCAAAGCCGAAGAATCCTGCAAGAGGATCACTCATTTTAGGAGCAAAAGCAAAGAAATTAACAATCAAGCAAACAAAAACCCATAATCCAAATGTTGCAGGAGTGATCTTTTTAACTCTTAATCTCCTGTAGAAGAATATTATGAGTATTATAGTTGCAATGATTAATAAAATTTGATATGTTCTGAATGGACCTATAATAATAACACTCTCCCAATTAAATTCTGAATAAGTCAATCACCATTTTAGTTAAGATCTTTAAGCCTACAATTGCATCAGTTCCCTTATTTTGAGTTTCAGGAGTGTAAATTGTAGTGATTGTAACTTCAGCCAATCTAAGTTTTTTATCACTTATCTCTTTAATAAATTCAGATGAAACGCCATATCCTCTTGAAACAATATTGATGATGTCTGCCGCATGTGCTGTAAAGGCCCTAAGGCCAGATTGAGAATCCTTAACGTTTCTGCCATAGAATATTAGTGTCAAGGCATTCATAATGTAATTTGCAAAGCTTTTGCTGATAGGCATATCCTCAAATGGCCTTGCACCAATGACAACGTCAGCCTCTCCATCCTGCAAAGGTTTGCAGACTTTTGGAATGTCAGCTATTTCATGCTGTCCGTCAGCATCAAAGGTTACAATGTATTCGGCACCCTTATTGAGAGCAACGACCATACCTGTCTTCAATGCAGCGCCTAATCCTCTATTGATTACATGGGAAACCACAAATATTTGATTTGGGTATTTCCTTTTGGATTCAATGGCCAGCTTAAGGGTCTTGTCTCTAGAGCCATCATTGACCAAAATCACATTGTATCCCCTTTCAGCGATTCCCTCTATAATCTGAGAAACTGTTTTCTCTTCGTTAAATGCTGGAACAACCAAATAAACATCCTTAGTGAATTCTGAATTTATTTCTGACATATTATCTTTATGTAAATTGATATAAGATTTTAATAATTTCTAGTTTAATATTATAAAATTTAGAAATTTAACAGTTATAAAGGACCTGCATCCTCTTTGCCTTCTCTCATCCCTTTTCCTGCTTCTTTTCTCATTTGTTTAGGATGAAACATCATTTTTATAAGATTTTGAGCATGTTCACGAGCCCTATTGTCTGCCAATTTTTTAAGTTCCTTTGGATCCTCCTCCTCATCCTCATGAACAAACACCTCTAGAATATGGGTGTTTGTCATAAGTTGGGCACGAATCAAGCCGGTGGATGCCTCATGAGCACACATCTTATCCTTTTCCATAGGCCCAGGCATTCCCAAAGCCATGACAATCTCACAGTGCTCTTCCTCAATCAACTTTTTGCTTGCAACAGGAAGGTCCTTTACACCTGGAACGGTAACGCGAATAATCTTAAGGTCTGAAGCATTTTTCTTCAATTCATCAATAGCTGCAGCACCCATATCATAACGGGCAAATGTAGTATCTGCAATTCCTATTCTCATTTTACTCACCAAATAACAATTATTTCCAAAATGAAAACCTATAATTTTGATAATAACTTATTTTAATATATTAATACATTATAAGATATGTTCTTAATTATATATAAAGTAAATTAATTTTTAAGTCCTATAAGAATAATGAAATATTTTCAAATCCCACAAAATAATATTAAATCCTGTTCTGCATTGAATTTATCTTACCTAAAACTAAATTATCCTTAGTCAAATCATACAATATCCTATAGAAGTATAGGGCTCCGCGGTAATACTTTTTATATTCCAAATCAGCGCTTACATACTTTAAAGTATCTATAATAAATGGATTAACACCTACTTGAATGTTTTTGGATTCAATTATCCTTTCGGCTTCCCCATCATCAATTTCAGTATTGATTCCGCGGGACTTTAGATAATCCAATTCCCTAAATGCCTGCTTATTGAAATCATAGTTTAGACTGTAGTCATAAAAAGCGGCAGCAACATCCAACTGATTCTCCTCAACATAAAAGAATCCGAAGTTTCTATAGGCCCTTGCAATATCCTCATTTCTGTATGCAAATCTTAGGGCATCTGCATTATATAGGAAAAATCTATTGTAGGTTCTTGTTTTTGACTTATAAATATCCGCTAAAGATAAAATGGTTTTTGAAGATACGGGATTGATTCTTAATGCCTTTATGAAATATTCCTCTGCCTTTGCATAATCATCATTGTCAAAGAGCAAGGTTCCATAAAGATAATACAAATCAAAAAGGGGCTCATCAAATGGAATATAAGCTAATTCATGCTTTAATTCAATGTATTGATAGAATAAGATCTCTTCGAGAGGATTTAGGAAACTGTGATACTCCTTTACAATATCCTCATCATTTTGGTCTTTATTAAGTTTATTTATTTTTACGTCCTTGCGCCAATTTATCTTTTTATCTTCCCTTTTGGGATAGGTCTTATAGGACTTTGGACTCCTGGCCAATTTATTTTCCTCATATCTCATATATTGGATTTCAGATATGTGCCTGTTTGACTTGAAATCACTTTCCTTATGATGTGATGGGTTTTCATACTTGTCTGAAAAATGACTCATAAACCCATCTAATTTTGCCAATGCAGATTTTTTATCCTTCTTCTCAATAAGTACAATAGCTTCATCGAGTATTTGGGAAACATCTGTCTTTTTCGATGAAAAATTGCTTTCTTCATGATAAAAGTCTAAAGATTGCCAAATCATGCGGGAAATCTCTTTAATTATTTCATAAGAGGATTCATGGTCTTTATAGAATTCCAATTGGGAGACCAGATAATCCCTATCTAAATCGGGATTTCCACTTAAGTTCCTCTTGATTTGGCTTATTATTTCATCAGTCATTTAAATCATCATAAATAGAATGCTAATAATAATTTTTTCTATTAATTTTTTTATTGATAATCCTATTTAAATGATATTATAATGTAAAAATGAGAAAAAATGATTTTGCACAATTGCACAGAAATGAAGGAATGAAAAATTAAGAAAAATTATAAAAAAGAGAATAAAATTAAAGTATAAAAAAATAGAATGAAACAAAAAGAGTATTGAAGTGAATATTAAACAAAAAAAATTGAAATAGATGAATAATTACTTGCCCATCAAATCAAGGAACTTCCTACGTGCCTGACCGATTGTCAATGGATAATTTCCATCAAAATCAATTTTATCCTCCTTTTCCAGGATTTCAGCCAAGTGCGCCATTCTTGGAAGGCGCAAATCCGCACCCCTAATTGTATCCACATCTGCGAAAACTTCATTTGGCAATCCTTGGGCAATTATCTCCCCATCACTGATTAAATAGATTTGACTTGAGTAAACCGGAACCAGATCCACATCATGGGTTGAAATGACAATGGTCATCCCTTCCTTATTCAAATCATACAATAATTGGAGAATGTGAGAAGCACCCTTAGGGTCAAGGCCAGAAGTAGGTTCGTCGAGAATCATGATTTCGGGATCCATAGCCAAAATACCTGCAATGGCTATTCTTTTCTTTTGTCCACCACTTAAATGGTGAGGGGATTTCTTTTCAAAACCACCCATCCCAACCTTTTCCAGAGCATCCTTTACTCTTTTTTCCACTTCTTCAATAGGCAATCCTAAATTCATCGGCCCAAAGGCCACATCTTCCTCTACAGTTGGAGCAAATAATTGATTATCGGGGTTTTGGAACACAATCCCCACTTTTTGACGAGCTTTCATAAGGCTTTCCTTATCATACTCCAATTTTTCACCATCAATGTAAATCTCACCGGATTTTGGATGATGAATTCCATTGAAATGCAAAAACAGTGTGGATTTTCCAGCTCCATTTCTACCTAACAGAGCCACCATCTCTCCTTTCTCAACTTTAAAATTAATGTTATTAAGTGCACGTGTTCCATCCGGATATTCATAAACTATATTTCTTGCCTCTAAAATAGTAAAACCTCCAACTAAATAATTGTTATATAAATAAAAGTATTTAAATGTTTAAAAAGTAATAAAAAACCCTCTCAAAACTTAAAAAAAGTAATACTTTTAAATTAAGGCCATTTGAATTAATATCAAATGAATAAGAGAAAATTGAAAAAAAATGAAGGAAATGAAACTTTTTACAGGAAGAGGAACCATATGTACAATTGGAAATGGAAGAAATAAAAAAAGAAGAGATAATATTCCCACAAAAAACTTTAACGATTGTATAATCCTATTCCAATTGAGTCATTATAACATATTCTAAAAGCAATTTCATGGAATGCCACTCATCCCTGTCCAACTGATTTTCCAAAATGGAATTGGAAACCTTAAGAACTGTTTTTTTACTTAATAAACCAGCCCTATACTGATCCAAGAGATGGATGATTAGGGAAACATTTGCCACCAATTCAGGATTTCTGGAAACATTGACTAATGAAGCTATAAAGTCTCTCTTATCGCTTTCACCATCAATTTCCATATATTTAGGCAAATGATTTTCATAAAAGTCATCTAAACTGTACTGATATCTGTCTAATCTAACCAATGCATTCAATTGATAAGATGGTGTCAGCCATTGCAATTTGGCTAAAGACTCTTTTATGGAATCCATCACCACTTTTCCAATAAGCTCCCCTATCTTGGCATGCTTGCTTACATTTTCTATTGTATCTTCACTATCCAAATTTGAAAAGATAGCTATTCCATCTGTTCCGGTACCTGTAGCTATCTCATTTGAGTAATTGCTCGAAACCATTAAATCCCTTAGCGCAACTGCCTTGGCTTCCACAGCAATCATTTCAGCCAAAAGAAGTGAACTTTCATCCAACTTTGCATTTATCAATAGTATTGTATTGATTGTGCCTGGCTTATTTGGATTGGAACCAATTTCCAAATCACTTTGGGCATCTCCAATATCAAAATCATATTGGCCGTTTATTTCATAATATGAAGCCCCATCTCCTGCAGAAACCGCATTCACCCTTGCCCCTGCTGTTGTGATGGCCATTACTTTAATATCCATATAACTTTCACAGGCTATTGAGTAATAATCCATATCTGCAGATGTGATGAGTCCGCTCAGCTTATTATTTCTCAAGTCAAGATCATTGCAAAAGCCATTAGACAAATCCTTTAAGAAATCCAGAATGCCTCCATCGCCATACCTGTCAATGTTCTCTTGAGACAACTGATGATTGAATACGGCAGACAAATCCTCACTGTATCCTCCATTCAACCAAGAACTGACTATCCCATTCCTTTCAGGACCAAACTTAACGACTATGGTGTCAGAGCTTTTCAACACCTCATCGCCATCACTTGTCCTAAGCAACAATTCAAATTCCCGATTAATTTCAGCCATTCAGATTCCTCAAATAAATATCTTAAAGATTTTAAAAAAATAATTTCTAATTATACTTTATAAAAAATAGTATTTAAATATAATAAAAATTAAAAAAAGAAAAAAAGAAAAAAATGAAAATTAATCCTTGAGGCTAATGCCTTCACTTTCATATGAATTTCCAGAAAGATATTTTACCTTAGCTCTGGTAAACATCTTCTTGAACCAGTCATACAATACAACCAAAAGCACAGCATTGGTTACGCCGTGGGTCAAGTCGTAAGTGATACCATTGATGTACAATGCAATGATCGGACTGATTTCCAAAGCGGTTCCGGAATAGAAGATTGCAGAGATGTCTGTAATCCAACCATATAGGAATCCCCATAAGAGACCAAATACAATTCTGAATCCCACATTATCGAATCTTGAGGCAAGCAATCCTGCACTTGCTCCCATAAGTCCCCACGCGAGCATCTGGAAGAGAACCCAATATCCCATTCCCATAAACAATCCAGATACAAATGCTGTCAAGGCACCTACAATAAAGCCCTCTTCCTTGCCGAATACAACACCAACCATTATTATGATGAATGACGCCAAGTTTACGGCAGGAATTGACATGAGGATCAAACGGCCAACTGTTGCAAGGGCTGTCAGGACAGCAATCAATACAATCGATTCAACAGGAGGCTTCTTGTTTTCATACATCTTAAATACTGCATAAATAAGTCCTGCAAGGAACAGAATCAGAAAAATTACCATGGTAATTGTGAATATCGGAGTGTTTACAGCTCCACTTGAACTTGCAGACATATTTGTTAACATTTCATCCATAGCACTCATTATTACACACTCAATAAATTAAATCATAAACATTATCTTTTATCTTGTCTTTTAAAACTAGTCAACGCTTTAATCCAACTCCCATTTTTCCTTCAAATCATCTAAAGTGACTATTTCAGGAAGATAATCCTTTACCATCCTATTTACAAATGTTGTATAGAAGTTATTCTCAGCAAATATCACTTTAGGGTCATCATCAATTTGGATGTCCCTGTCAAAGAGCATCAGGCATCTCTTGCAGTTGTTTGCAACAAAATCCAAATCATGGCTTGTCATCAATATGGTCAATCCATTGTCGCGAAGAGAATTCAGAATGCGAGCAAGATTCTTGCTTGATATAGGGTCCAAACCTTTTGTAGGCTCATCCAATACCAATACGTCCGCATTTTGAAGCAATGCCTTAACTATAACTATCTTTTGCTGCTCTCCCCCACTGCAGTCATAAGGGTGCTTGTCGATTAAGTCGCAAATGTCAAAGAATTCAATCAGTTCCCTGAATTTGAATTTAATGCTATCAAATTCCAATCCATTCAAAATGTCTGAATCCACAAATTCTTCAGAGGATAACTTCAATAGATTCTCATAGCTTGATCTGTTGAAGTCAATGCCATTTCCATTAAGCAATCCGGATTCAAGCAGGGATTCCAAAAACTCTTCCCTTACATTGTCCTTGGAAAAGTGAATCATGGGATTTTGATGAACATAAGCCAATCTTATTTTCTTTCGGTACTTCACCTTTCCTTTGATTGGCTTTAATATGCCGACCAACAATTGGAGGAATGTTGACTTTCCAACTCCATTTCCGCCAATCAGGCTTACAAAGTCTCCTTCATTCAAGTCAAAATCCACATTCTTCAAAATCAGATTCTCCTTTTCATATGCAAAGTAGATTCCATCCATTCTTATCAATGCATTCCCATTTCCATTAAATGGCAATCTGTCTAAAATGCCTGATTTTTCTTGAGAATGGTATTTTTTACTTGTGTGATGTAGATTGGCAGAATCAAAATTATTGGAATTGCCAATACCTTCACTTATTTTAATTAAATCATCATGTATTGTATTGAGACATCGTCTTCCTTCACGAATGCTTAAAGGAGTATTCAATTTACTTAAAGTTGGATACTTGTCTGAAAGTGAGTTATGGATTTTAGTGACGACAGGAAGGTAATTTTCAAATATCTCGTCATCAATCACTTCCTTGCAAATATTATGGGCATTGTCAACAAACTCTATTCTGCCATCCTTCAAAAACACTGCCTTGTCAATGAATGGGAAGATGCTGTCTGCCTTATGCTCGCTCATGATGACTGTAATTGAAAACTCCTCATTCAATCTCCTGACAATTGAGAGAAATTCATAGGATGCAATTGGATCAAGCTGAGACATTGGCTCATCAAGCAGGAGAACCTCTGGCCTTAATACAAGAAGGGAACAAAGGTTTACCAATTGCTTCTGACCTCCAGAAAGCTCATTGACATTCTTATGAAGTATGTCATTGATTCCAAAGAATGCAACTATCTCGCTGATTCTGTTTCGTATCTCCTCAGTGGGAAGGCCAATGTTTTCCAGAGGGAATGCAATTTCCTGAATTACTGTGTCAGTCACTATTTGGCTGTCTGGGTTTTGGAAGAGATAGCCTATGTCACAGGCAGATGAAATATCATCAAGGTCCTGAATCCTTATCCCCTTGAACCTGATTTCACCTGCTCTTCTACCAGCAGGCATAAGCTCCTTTTTAAGATTAGTCAATAGCGTTGTCTTTCCACTGCCGGAAGGACCGCACAATAAGATAAAATCACCATAATCAATTTCCAGACTTATTTCATCCAATGAATTGTCTTGTGATTCGGTTCCATCTGAATTCAGGTATGCAAAAGTGAAATTGTCAAATTCAATCAATGCCATGGACTTCCCTCCATAAATTTAGAATAATTCCCTTAAAAATCAATGCCATAACAACCTCTCCTTAATTTCCAAATAGATTAAAGGCAATAGGAACACTATAAATGCCAGATAATAAATGTTGAATGGCAAATCGCTGAATGAGAAGTCAATTGAAGGATAAATGTTGATCATCCCAACTCCATGGAGCAATCCGACAGTTATGATTGATACGGTCACTACAATTATTGCCAAAAATGCATAATCGGCATTTCCAAACCGGTAGGATAGGTAGCTTGTTCTCTCAGTTGCATTATATCCTCTTGCCTTCATGCTTTTAGCTGTAAACATAGACTCTTCCAAAGACCAGGAAACTGTAATCCCCATGATCTTTCCAAGTGTTTTCGCTTCTTTTATAATTGCTGCAACCCTTTTATTGGATTTGAGCTTGTTAACGAGTTTAGAATCATAATCGGTATTTATATTAGAATTGAATTCATCCAAATCTGGCTTATTTGAATCCTCTAAATCACCAGAATGATCATTTTCATCATCATCAAATTCAACACCATTAGTCTTTAGCTTATTCAGCTTTTGAACTTCAATGGCCCTTGAATTGATAAGTGGAATGAACCTTAAGGCCATTACAATTATCATGGAAATAATTGGAAGCTTTTTAGAAAAGATATAAAGCATTTCCTGATAGGAAACTGACCTATTGTAAGAGGAGAATATTAAAATCACAATAAGAAGTGCCAAAGACATCAATATACCATAGGCAATGGCTTCATAGGTTATAAAGAAGTTCTGCCAAAGGTATATCCTATGGGCTCCTGTCCTATTAAGCAAAGGGTTTAGAATCATTATCAAAAGGCTTAACGGAACGAAAAACTTCAATATGTTCTTAAGTTCAGAGCTTACTCCTTGAAGAGCTATCAAAACAAGTATTAAAGCCAAGAAAGTAACTACAAAATAAGGATCACTGAAAATGAATGCAAATAGAACCATTATAAAATAATAAATCAAATAAACAGCCGGATGAATTGATGTAAGTTCCATAATAGCTCTCCCATTTATCTTGTCTCTAATTAAATTCTCAATTTCAATGAAAAAATATTATCAAATTATAATCAATTTTATTAATCTTGTCTCTAATTAAATTCTTAATTTCAATGAAAAATAATTATCCAATTTTAATCATATTTTATATAATATAATTAATTAAATATTTAATTTGTAATCTATATAAAGTTTTCTTTATAAATAATAAAATAAATTTGATTTATAGATTAAAAAATAAGTATAATAATAAAAAAACCAATAAAAATGGAGAAAAAGAAAATTTAAAGAAAAAGATATGCCTTAGGAAAAAATAAAAAGAATTTAAGGCTTATCCTATAATCTAGCAAATTTGAATAAGAATAAATTCTTTTAAACATTAAT
>JAUNXF010000154.1 GCA_030539935.1 Methanobrevibacter sp. | reverse complement strand
AGCTATCATATCCATATTTCAAGTTCGTAACCTACGAAGATGATTCAGTATTGTCAGAGGATTTATACTTCTGCAATCTAGCCAGTGAAAATGGTTGTAATATAAAATGTAATCCTTCCGTTAAAGGAAATCATATATTTGACTAATAATGAAAGAATTATGTTATACTTATTCCATAAATTGTAAAGAATATATTACAATTTGGTTTGGAATACTTATCATTTGCTCTCACTGTATTTTATAATATTATTGAAAACATAATGTGATATTATGAATAACGAGCAAATTTTAAAGGAAGTACATAGTACCTTCAATCATGCCAAGGCAACAAGGGTTCTTTATAAACAGGCTATAAAGAAGTATTGTAATTTCCATGGTATGTCTTTGGAGGAATTGATTGAAGAAGCAGAAACAGAAGAAGATGATGGCGTCAGGTGGAAAAGAAGAACACTAAAAAGAAGGTTAATCAATTACAGACAATATCTTGTCGAAAACCATTGCATAAATACTGTATATACTTTAATGAGGCCTATTATGGTAGTTTATAAATATTTCGAAATTGAAATACATGAATTACCAAAATTAAACAGAAAACAAGCAATTAAACCAGAACCAATCCGTTTTAAAGATTTACCTGACAAAGAAATAATCCGTGAAGCAATAAACATATCTGATCCAAAAATGAAAGCAATCATTTTGTTCATGGCGTCTAGCGGATGTGCAAGAAGAGAAACATTGAATTTGACAATCCAAGACTATATGGATGCTTTAAGGGAGTATACAAACAAAAAAGATATTTATAGCATATTGGATGATTTGGAAGATAATGAAGACATCGTTCCTACATTCAATGTTCGCAGGCAAAAGACTGACAAGTATTATGTTACCTATTGCAGTCCCGAAGCTGTCATTGCAATAAACAGTTATTTGTTAAGCAGAGAAGATGAACTAAAACCTACCAGTCCATTATTTAAAATTCATGAAAATTATTTAACAAGATCTTTTGAGAGAATAAATGATGATTTGAATTTAGGATGGAAAGGTAATTTCCGTCGTTTCAGAAGCCACATGCTCCGTAAGTTCCATGCAAGTGCATTGTACAATGACGGCATGACCAGAGACAATGTAAATGATTTACAGGGAAAAGCTAAAAACAAAACTGATGATGCATACTTTATGACAAACCCTGAAGATTTGAAATATGAATATATCAAACATCTTCCGGCCGTTACAATAAACAAAGAGGTTGAAAAGTTATCAGTTAAATCTCCGGAGTTTATATCTATGGAACGGGAGAATGAAAAGTATAAACAAACAATTGATAAACTTACAAATGATATTGCAAGTATCATGAGCCGTTTAGACGAGGAAGCTAAATAATCAGGTTTAACTTAAAAGTGAAATTTTTACATTTCACTATTTTTTCTTATTTTTTCAACACCATATTTTCAGTAATTATTGAAATATTCTAATTTTAATTTTATACAATGGATATTTTTTCTTACAATTTTATGTTTCACTGTTTACAGAAAATCGCAAAAATACATGCCTTATGGACACAATTTTTTTCAAAAAAACTGAACAGTTTAACAATAAAAAAACGAATGGTAATGTTTATATACAAAAACTAATAAACTATGATTAGCCATTACTAAGTGA
>JAUNXF010000080.1 GCA_030539935.1 Methanobrevibacter sp. | reverse complement strand
ACTTTTTCACTTATTTTTTACAAAAAAGTAATACTTTTTCAAATAAAAGTAATATATTTATATACTTTAAAATATAATCTATAATTGTAATATCTTTTTTAATATTAGTATTACTTTTTTTAAAATATCTTTAAGATTGTAATACTATTAGGATGTTATTTTTATTTTTAAGTAATTTTAATGAGGAAATTATATGGATAGAAAGATTTTAATTTGTACAGTCATTGCACTGATAGCAATCCTCAGTGTAGGTTCAGCTTCTGCTGGCTGGTTTGACTTTTTAACCGGCGGTTCTGAACATGCTCCTGATGAATTGATCACTTGTGTGGCTGCTCACGGAGAAGAACCAGAATTTGGTTTTGACCCAATGCACGGTTGGGGATACCACGATTCCGGTACAGATCCACTTATTCAAAGTACTGTACTTAAACGGAACGCTGACAATGAATTTGTAAACGATTTGGCAACAGACTATGAAATATCTGATGACTTGAAGACTTACACCGTAACCATTCGTGATGATGTAAAATTCACAGATGGTTCCAAATTAACCGCTAAAGATGTGGCATTCTCCTACAATACTGCTAAAGAGTTTGGAGAAGGTGCAGACTTAACCCATATGGAAGAAGCTAAAGCGGATGGAGATAAAGTAGTATTCACTCTTGATCAACCAGATTCCACTTTCATCAACAAATTGACTGATGTAGGTATCGTCCCTGAAGCTACTTATGACAACGCAACATACGGTCAAAACCCAATAGGTTCCGGACCTTACAAATTAGCACAATGGGATAAAGGTCAACAATTCATCTTAGAGAAAAACCCTGATTACTATGGTGAAGAACCATACTTCAACAAAATTACCAACCTCTTCCTTGACTCAGATGCAGCATTTGCAGCAGTCAAAAACGGAGATGTAGACATTGCTGAAGTGCCAGTGGCATATGCAGATGAAAAAATCGACGGATACCACATGGAATACTTCGATTCCATTGACGTACGTGGTGTTTCCTTACCAACCACAATGGATGAAGGAGACGTAAGCGAAGACAACATTTCCATTGGTAACAATGTTACTGGAGACCCTGCTGTCAGAGAAGCTTTAGCAATTGGTATTGACAGACAAGAGTTATTGGATGGTGCATTAAACGGATACGGTAATGTATCCTACACCGGTGTAGCTAACCAATTACCTTGGGCATTTGATGCTGGATTTAAAGACGGTCAAGTGGACCAAGCAAAAGCGTTACTTGAAGAAGCTGGATGGAAAGACACCGATGGTGACGGTATCAGAGAAAAAGACGGCCAAAAAGCTGCATTCACTGTATACTACAAAGCATCCGCTGTTGAAAGACAAGCAATTGCAGTAACCCTTGCAGAACAAGCTAAGGAATTAGGTATTGAAATCACTCCAAAAGGTGCAAGCTGGGACGAAATTGACCCTGACAAATACAGCCAAGGAGTGGTATGGGGATTCGGTTCAGCAGACCCATACGCAATTGAACACCAATACGGTTCAGATGTGGCTTGTGTCGGCTACGACAACCCTGGTGCTCTTGAAGACCCTGCTGTAGATGCATTGATTGACAATGCAATGGGCCAAGACCTTAACAGTTCCTACAGTACCTGGTCTCAAGCTGCAAAGACTGCTACCGCACACAATTCATTCTTATGGATTGGTACAATGGACTACACTTACTTCGTAAGTGATGACTTAGACATTTCCAACAGCACTCATCTCATCTACCCACACGGTGGAGACATTTGGGGTAACATCTACGACTGGAAACGTCTTGATACCAATGAAACTGCATAAATTGTTTAAGATTTAATGCAGGCGGAATTGTAAATGGAGATTATTTAAATTAAAATGGTTTATTTTTCAATAAATCATTTTTTTAATAATCTTTTAAATTCTAAAATAATTTAAACCAATTGAATATTTTTTAGGAATTTTTTAAAGAATTCTTTGATATTTCAAGTTTAAAGGATTCTTTAAATAATTTTTTAATTATTTGTTAAAGAGTTTTTTAGTGTTTTTAGAGGATTCTTTAAATAATTTTTTAATTATTTTATTCAAGATTCTTTAGCATTACTTTAAAGGATTATAATTATTTTTAAGGTTTTTCTAAAGGATTTTCTATCTCATTTTTATAAAAAATTTATATGGGTTGATTGAAATTAACAGCAAAAATTTAGCTAAATTTTTAGGATTGAAGGTGGTGAGACTAATAATTCTATTAGTCGTCATTGCCGCTATCAGTTTTATAATGATACAAATGTCTCCTATTGACCCTGTTAGAGCCTATTTAGGTCAGCGAATTGTTTCTCAAGAGCAATTGGCAATCATGGGGGAATATTGGGGAACTAATTTGTCTTTAGGCGAAAGAGTAATGGGCTGGCTTTCAACTTTAGCTACTGGAAGCATGGGCTTTTCATTGATCTATAGGGTTCCTGTAACTGAAGTTATTGTACAGAAATTCACTGCCTCATTGACTCTTATGGCAACTTCATGGATAATATCCGGGATCTTCGGTTTTGGATTAGGTGTGCTTGCCGGTGCTAAAGAGGGCACTTGGATAGATAAGGCAATCAAAACCTACAGTTATATCTTGCAGTCATCACCTACCTTCTGGATAGGATTGGTATTGCTCATGGTATTTTCAGTATACTTGGGATGGTTCCCAATCGGACTTTCCGTTCCGATTGGCCAATTGTCTGATACCGTAACATTCTGGCAATGGCTTTACAGATTGATATTGCCTGCAATTACCTTGAGTATTGTTGGAATAGCTTCCCTTACCATGTATACAAGGGACAAGCTCATTTCAGTTAAGAAAAGCGATTATTTCCTCTTTGCACAGGCAAGAGGTGAAAGCTTCTGGGGAATAATCAAGAACCATGGTATAAGAAATATTCTGCTTCCAGCTATTTCCATCCAATTCCTTTCATTCAATGAATTGTTTGGCGGAACCATTCTTGTAGAGCAGGTATTCGCATATCCTGGAATCGGACAGGCAACAGTTGCTGCTGGTTTAAGGTCTGATGTTCCATTATTATTGGGTATAGTGATTATAAGTGCAATCTTTGTATTCACTGGAAACCTTATTGCAGATATAATCTATAAATATGTAGACCCAAGATTGAGAGGTGAGGATGATGAATGAGATGCCATGGTATAATAGAGGATTATTCAGTTCATTGAACTTAAGGCAAAAGACACTCCTGACCATTGGGATTACTGGATTGATCTTATTGGTCATTTTCATTTGTGGATGGATGACTAATGCCAATTTGCCAACAGACTTTACAATAAAGATGCAGGCTCCTTCATTGGCCCATCCTTTTGGTACTGATTGGATGGGAAGGGATATGTTTACACGTACAATAAAAGGTTTAAGCTTAAGTATTGTCATTGGTATCGGAGCATCAGTGATTTCCAGCATAATAGCAACTATCTTGGCATTTCTTGCAAGTGCCAATAGGTGGTTAGATGAGGCTGTGGCTTGGTTAATTGACTTGTTTGCTTCAATTCCTCACATATTATTGCTTATGATGATATCCATTGCATTAGGTAAGGGTGCTTTCGGTGTAATCATGGCTGTAGCATTTTCACACTGGGTAAACTTGACTAGGGTGCTTAGGGCTGAAGTATTGCAGATCAATACCTCTGAATATGTAGCATTATCCAACAGATTAGGCAGAAGCAAGCTATGGATTGCAAAAGAGCATATATTGCCTTTAGTATTGTCACAAATATTTGTAGGAACCCTGCTTGTATTCCCTCATGCGATTATGCACGAAGCAAGCATAACATTCTTGGGATTCGGATTATCACCTCATGAACCGGCTATTGGTATCATATTGTCTGAATCAATGTCCTACCTTGCAATGGGCGCTTGGTGGCTGGCATTCTTCCCAGGTCTTGCATTATTGGTGGTCGTATTGCTATTTGATATTATTGGAGATAACTTAAAACGCTTGCTTGACCCTGGTGAGGCAAATAATTAGATAGGTGGTATTATGGGAAAATTATTGGAAGTAAATAATCTATCAATATCCTTTACACAATATGTTCAAGGATTGGTTAGACATGATTTAAAGGTAATTTCTGACTTGTCCCTTGATATTAATGAAAGTGAAATCGTTGCTGTGTTGGGATCCAGCGGTTCTGGTAAAAGTCTTTTAGCGCATACCATCTTAGGCATTTTGCCTTACAACGCTCATGTGACTGGGGAAGTAAAATTTAAAGGGGAAGTCCTCGACCAAGAGAAAAAAGAGAAGATAAGGGGTAGGGAAATTTGTTTAATACCTCAATCAGTTAATTTCCTAGACCCTCTTATGAAGGTGTCACAACAGGCAGTCGGTGAATGTAAGGATGACAAGGAGCGAAAAGAGAAGAAAATAAGACAAAGGGAAGTCTTTGCAAAGTATGGACTGGATGAAAGTGTGGATGATCTGTATCCTTTTGAATTGTCTGGTGGGATGGCAAGGAAAGTATTGCTGTCTACAGCTTTATTGAATGACCCTGATCTATTGATTGCTGATGAGCCTACTCCTGGCCTTGATGTGAAAAGCGTTGAAGAGACAATTCAAGACATTAGAAAATTAAAGGATCAAGGTAAAGGCGTCTTATTGATCACTCACGAGATAGACGTGGCATTAAAGACTGCAGATAAGATTGCAATTTTCTATTCAGGCTATGTGATAGAGATTAATAAAGTGGAGAACTTTATCAACTCTGAGAACCTATTGCATCCATACACTAAAGCTTTGGTTGATGCATTGCCAAAGAATGGCTTTAAATTAACTGAAGGCGTTCAGCCATTGGAAGAGGTTCCTGGATGTCCTTATTATGAAAATTGTCCAATACGCTCAGATAAGTGTAATGAATCCAAACCAGAACTTATTGAACATGATGGTGCAATGATAAGGTGCTTTAATTTTGATAAGGTAATTTCTGAGGAGGTTTCTGAAGGACTTGCTGATGAGGCTGTTTCTGAGGAGGAAGTTGTTTCTGAAGAGATTAATGAAGAGGAGGTTAATGATGAATCTTAAGGCTAATAATGTTTCTTTTGCATATCATAAGAAGAGACCTATATTGAAGGATGTTTCATTATCTCTTGACAGTAATCAGATTATTGGATTGATTGGAGATAGTGGTAGCGGCAAAAGTACCCTATGTAAAATCATGGCGGGATACATTAGCAATTTTACTGGTGAAGTGACAATGGATGGAAAGGAAATTCATAGAGATGGTTTTGATCCTGTTCAATTGATTTTCCAGCATCCAGAAAAGACCATGAATCCTAAATGGAAGATGGAAAAGGTCCTTAGGGAATCATGGATTCCTCCACAAGAGCTAAAGGACACCTTTGGTCTTAAGGACAATTGGCTGACTCGTTGGCCAAGTGAACTTTCCGGTGGGGAATTGCAGCGTTTCAGCATATTGAGGGCATTGAATCCGCAAACAAAATTTATCATTGCAGATGAAATAAGTACCATGTTGGATGCCGTAACCCAAGTGCAAATTTGGGAAGCACTTATCAAACATTGCAAAGCCAATAATATTGGTATTCTGGCTGTAAGTCACGATAAGGACTTACTTGAAGTAATTTGTGATGATATCTTGTATTTCAAGGACATAAATCATCTTTAAGATAAAACTATGATTTTACTATTTTTAGTAAAAAATAGTTTTTTCTTTTTTTTTATTTCACTGTTTTTTTTTTTTTAATTGTGTTTTTATATTTTTTTTCTAATTTTTAAAATTTTTATATTTCTATTTTTGAATTTTAAATTTGTCCTAAAAGTATAAAACTAATAAATTAATTATATAATAATAGTTTTTACTTAAAAATTAAATCAAATATTTTCAAAGTATAATCAATTTTTTAAAATTATAATTTAAATTCAATTTGGAGAGATATGATGAAGGTTTTATTAATCAATGGAAGTCCCCATAAGGAAGGCTGTACATTTACAGCTTTGACTGAAATCAAGAATCAATTGGAAAAAGAGGGAATTGATAGTGAGATATTTTGGATTGGCAATAAATCGGTTAGAGGTTGTATAGCTTGTCTAAAATGTGGCCATAACAATGGCAAATGTGCTTTTGATGATGACCCTGCCAATGAGATAATTGATAAGCTAATTGAATCTGATGGACTTATTGTAGGTTCTCCAGTATATTACGCTGGCCCTAATGGTGCCTTATGTGCGGTACTTGATAGGGTTTTCTATGCATCTGGGGCTAATTTTGCCTTCAAGCCTGCAGCTTCAGTCTTCAGCTGCAGACGAGGAGGTGCAAGTGCAAGCTTTGATAGGTTGAACAAATATTTCACCATCTCAAACATGCCTGTCGTTTCTTCCCAATATTGGAATATGGTTCATGGAAACACCCCTGATGAGGTTAAACAAGACTTGGAAGGACTTCAAATCATGAGGACTTTAGCAAGGAATATGGCATGGATTCTAAGGTCAATTGAAAATAATAATTTGCCTGAAAAAGAAGAGAAAGTGAAAACTAATTTCATTAGGTAATCTAAACTATTTATTGGATACTTATTAAGTGCTTGATTAAAAAAGTACTTTAAATACATTTAGTAGATAAAATTTAAACTTTTTATAATAATGTTTATATTTAAAAAAGGATAAATAAAGTAATAGTGAATTATTTAAGAATTATCTTAAAAGTTAGGAGTAATTTTATGGATACTGGAAATAAAATAATAGTTGCATTGCTTGTTCTGATTGCCATTGCAGCAGTATTCTGTGCATTTTTATTTATCTCAAATGGCACTGGCTCTGATGATTTGGCTATGCAGGAAAACAATACAACTGAAGTTAACAATACTCTAAATGATACTGAAAATTTAACAAATGTTACAGATGATTTGAATACAGATTATAGCTCCAGTTATTCTGGTTCTAGCGGTAATTATTATGCATCTAGTTCTGGAGGCTCAGGATATTCCGGAGGCTCTAGTTACCCTACCAGCACTAGCCAACCTGTTCCTACCGAATCAGGTAGTTCCGATTCCCAATCAGGCACTGGCGATACTGGCAACACTCCATCTGGAGATTCTTCCAGCGGTTCAGGTACTACTGATAGCGGATCTTCCAGTGACGGAGGTTCTTCCAGTGGTGGCTCATCTAGTGGTGGTTCCTCTAGCGGAGGTTCTTCCAGTGG
>JAUNXF010000003.1 GCA_030539935.1 Methanobrevibacter sp. | reverse complement strand
TGTCCCCTTCGTTGATGTGCTTAAGATGTTTAATGTTTTCAGTCCAGAGGACAAGTCTTACATTATCTGTATCATCAGCAATCTGCAAATTGCATAGCTTTCCAGCATCCCCTTTTCTTGTAGTGAATATTTTAGGATTGGAAATAGCCATTACTCTTGCAACAGCAGAAAAACCGTTATGGCCAGGTTCAACATCAGCGATCTTACTTGGAGTCTCTGTATCAAAAGTTGGAATAGGTTCCGCTTCCCTTCCTGTAAATTTATTTACCACTAAGTTTACATAATCCTTATCGTTGCTGAAAAAAGAAGCATCTTTGTATTCTTCCTTATTTTCATTAAATTTGTCTATGAATTCTTCTTTGGATAAAAAGTCCTGAACCTTTTCCCAACTTTCTACAATGTATTGGAAATCTTCTTCACTAATATCCTCATCCAAATTCATACCTTTGAAAAATTCTTTATCCATACCAAACCCTCGTTTTTTTTAAATTATAAATTTAGTAAAAATAATCTAATAAAATTTATATGGGAACTAAGTTTTTGGAAACTTAAGAAATTAAGTGCAATATTGAATAAATTATTACAATATCCTATTGCACCATTTTTTTAAATTTTATTAACAATTTTTTCAAGTAAATTATAATTTAATTTTCTATATATATAATAATTAAGACAGAGCATTTGAAAACTAATAGTGTAATTTCAAGTGAAAAATCATATTAATCTTCAAAGCAATTATTTAAAATATTAACCATATAAGATAATTAAATAATGAAATAATAATAAATTCATTTTAAATTGTCATTTCCAATAAATTTATAAAAATCATTATAAAATCATATGATATATTATTTATAATCTATAATATTTTAATATTTTTAATCAATTTTTAAAAGTTGATTTTACTATAAATATAAAAACATCCTAACTTATAAAACTTTAGATTTTAAAATTCTTAAATCATTAAACTTTTGAATCAGATAAATTCTTAAATCTAAAAACTTTTGAATCAATTATGGTTAATATTTTAAAAAATTAAGTCTGTAATAATCAATTATACATTAAAATATATAAAGATATGCTTTTTTTCATTATAATAATAGCAAATAATTATAATTTATCAGTTTAAAGGAAATTTATCAGTTTAATTATAAAATAACATGATAAAATCAATTTTTTAATCAGAGTAAAAAAATAAAATAAAAATGGAAAATAAAATCAGACTGTGAAATTATAATCAAATAGGAGATTTGTTTAAAAATGCAAAAGAATAGTGGAAGGGGTAGAAGATATTAAAAGATAATTGAAAGATGGAAGAAAAAGCAGTTCAAAAAATAAAATAAAATAAAATAATAATTAAAATAAAATAAAAATCAGTATGCATTAGGGTTCCTTTTGAATACTGTCTTGAACATGATCTGTATATCCAAAACCAAGCTCCAGTTTTCTACATAACGGATATCATATTCAATACGTTTTTCTATTGAAGTGTTTCCCCTATAACCATTAACTTGAGCAAGCCCTGTAAGGCCTGGCCTTACCTGATGCTTAACCATATACTTAGGGATTTCCTTTTTGAACTGTTCAACGAAATATGGCCTTTCAGGACGAGGGCCAACTACACTCATCTCCCTTTTTAGGACATTGAAGAACTGAGGCAATTCATCAATGCTCATTTTTCTAATGAATGTGCCAACCCTTGTTTTTCTAGGGTCATCTTCAGTGGTCCATTGGGATTTCTCCTCCTCATCATCCTGAACCTTCATGCTTCTGAACTTATACATCATAAATGGCTTGCCGTTGTATCCTATCCTTTCCTGTTTGAAAATGATAGGGCCAGGAGATTCCAGCTTAATGGCAATTGCGGTTATAATCATGATTGGAGAGGTTATTATGATTGCAACAATGGCTACAAAATAATCCTCAATGATCTTTTTGAATTTATTGAAAGCATCATCCAAAGGAACATAACGTATATTGATGATTGGCATATCATCCAACATGTCGACAGAAGGCCTTGCAGGAAGGTACTTATAATAATCTGGAATGATTTCTGCCTTGATTCCCTCCTCTTCACATGCATCCACGATTTCATTCAAGTGATAATAATATTTTAAGGGAATTGCTATGACAACCCTATCGAACTTATGGGTCTTTAAGACATCCGGCAAATCCTTAAATGTGCCAATGAATTTTGTTCCCTCGAAAGTCTTTCCCAAGTGTTCCTTTCTTCCTAAGAATCCTGCAATATTATATCCGAGATATGTCTTGGAATTGATCTTATGAGCAAAATTCAAGGCCAAATCATTATCTCCAATGATAAGCATATGTTTTAGATTACGGTTATTCACTCTCATAAACCTTAAGACCAAAACTACAAGAGCCCTTTCAATGATTGCAAAAATCATGCCGAATAGGCTTAATAGGAAGAGCATAATCCTTGAGAAATTTGGCTGATTGATTACAAAAAGAATAGCGACCAATATGATAAAGGCCATCACGTCTGATTTGATTATGTCCTCTGCACCGGAGAATATGGATGATTTGTTCCGGAATGGCTTATATAAACCGAAGAAGTAGTATAAAAGCAGATATGTAGGGATAATGCATATGATTGTGAATATCAAATAATGCATAAATGGCAAGGATCCTCCTAAAGGACCAAATATGGTAGTCTTAAACCTTACATAGTATGCAAGAACCAATGAAAGCAGAATGACAATGATGTCTATGACAACAAGTATTGCATTCAAGATTCTTTGATTTTCCTTAATCATATGACCACTCTTTCCGATTTATAAAACATATAATCATAACAATTCAAGCTAAGATTTAACCATTATTTAAATTCAGTTTTTCTACATTAAGATTTAAAAACTATTATTTATAAAATTACCTATATTTTAATAATTAAGACCTCAAAGCATTCCTAACCAAATTAAAAACCAATAAAACAGCTATCCCAATATAAACTGCAATGTTTACAAAAACATTGTATTTTTTGGTATAATGCTTTTTATAGTAAATATACATTGCCCTATAGAATTCATAAATGAGCTTTGGATTTCTTTTTTTGGTCCTCTTGTCTTCACTGCTTGCCCCTTTATAGTGGATTATTTCCGCTTGGCCAAAGTAAACGATTCTCCATCCTGCCTGCTTTATCCTGTAACACCAATCTATATCCTCTCCATACATGAAGAAAGTGTCATCCAAAAGACCGACATCATCAATTGTGGTTCTTCTCACAAGCATGAATGCCCCGACAAGACAATCGATTTCATAAACTCCGTCGTCATCCAGATCATCCAGGTTATAATCATCCTTGCCACTGCCTGTCTTAATGTTGAATAATTTGTAAAAGGCATTTACAGGGTTTGGAAAACTGCGTCTGCATGCCTTGTCAAGAGACCCGTCTGCAAGTGAAACTTTACATCCCAATGCGCCAACATCAGCATTTGTTCCTTTTGTAATGTAATCCATACATTTGTCAATTGTAGCTTCCTTAATAAGTGTATCTGAGTTTAAAAGAAGAATATATTCCCCTTTAGCCTTTCCAATAGCTAAATTATTTGCTTTGGCAAAACCATCATTGCTTGAGTTTGCAATGACCTTTATGATTCCTCTGGATATTTCCTCCTTGAAGTATTCCTCCAGCTTTTCCAAACTGTCATCAGTTGACTTATTGTCTACAAGGAAAATTTCATATGTATAATGAGTTGGTTCAGCCAAACAGGAATCAATTGTCTCTTTTGTTAATTTAAAGGTATTGTAATTAACAATGATGATTGATAAATCTAAATTCTCTCTCATTTTTCTACACCTTTATTAGAATAAACTAGTACTTTTTCTTTATCTATTAAACTATCTTTAATCTATTAAAATATTTCTTTAAATAAGCAAAAGTATTCTTTATAAGTTTCCATTCTATCTTAAAGTAATTTTTCCAATTTTTTCTTAAAAATGGAGTTTTATCTAATTTCTTTCTATTTCTCAACCCTTCCTTAAGTCCTTCTAAATAAATGGAACCGTATCCTTTCCTTACAAAGAAAAGATATTTTATTAAAAATCCAAAGAATAGGAATATGAAATTGATTATCTTTTGAATAATTGGGAAATTCTTATAAATTAGAAAAACATTATTTCTAGCCGCCAATCTTATTTTAAATTCATTGTATCTGCTGCCGCTTGTAGCGCTTCCATAATGGTAAACAATTGAATCTGGGCAGAAATAATTCCTATAGCCATATATCTGAGCCCTATATGCAAGGTCTATGTCCTCAACATATGCAAAGAAATTTGCATCAAAAAGGCCTATTTCCTCTAAAGCTGATTTCCTATACAATGCGGCACCTGCACAGGATGAGAAAATTTCCCTTTTGTCAAGATATCTATCCACTGGCTGGCCATCTCCAACCTTCTTTGTCCAGGCAAGCAATGTATATTCATCTCCAGCATCATCAATCAATTTCCTGTTGTAATGCTGAATCATCTTTGATTGGATGGAAAATGGATTCTCCCCTAATTCAATTGACTCGTCCATTGCCTTAATGATTTCCTCCAAAGCATTCCATTCCAATTCAACATCATTGTTAATAGAATAAATATACTCACATTTCGCTTGCTCTATTCCCTGATTGACAGCAGGAGCAAAGCCTAAATTATCCTCATTTTTAATTAGAACTATCTTGATTGGATAATTGGAGCTATCCATGAACTCCTCTATAAACTCTATGCTTCCATCAGTAGATGCATTGTCAATTATAATAATCTCTTCAATAAACCTGCTTTGAATCAACAATGTTTCAAAATAGTTATTCAAGAACTTCAATCCATTATAATTTGGAGTTACTACTGACACTTTCATATAATCACAATCCAAAAATGAAGCTAAAATAATTATTTTTTATTTTAATGGTTAAATTATCACCTAAATTATCAAATATCTTTTAAATTATTTTTTTGAATACATCTTCTCATAATATTCCTGATACTCGCCGGACTTTACCTTTTCCATCCAATCCAAATTGTCCAAATACCAATGGATTGTTTCAATGATTCCAGTTTCAAAGGTATACTTAGGTTTCCAACCTAATTCTTCAGTTATTTTAGTTGAATCAATTGCATAGCGCCTGTCATGACCTAATCTATCCTTGACAAACTTAATCAATGATTCTGGTTTGTCAAGTTCCTTCAATATGAGTTTAACTATTTCAATGTTTTCCTTTTCATTATGGCCTCCAATATTATAGACCTCTCCCAATCTTCCCTTATGAAGGACAAGGTCAATGGCCGTACAATGGTCATAGACATGAAGCCAATCCCTAATGTTCTTTCCATCGCCGTAAACCGGCAATTCCTTGTCTTCCAAGGCATTTGAAATCATGAGTGGAATCAGCTTTTCAGGGAATTGGTATGGCCCATAATTATTTGAGCATCTGGTGATGTTGATAGGAAGGCCAAATGTTTCACCATAAGCCCTAACCATCAAATCCGCACCTGCCTTTGAAGCGGAATATGGGCTGTTTGCTTGAAGGGGACTTTCCTCTGTGAAATAACCCTCTTCACCTAAGCTTCCATAGACCTCATCGGTGGACACCTGCAGGAACTTCTTAATATCATATTTTTTAGCTGCATCCAGCAATACCTGAGTTCCTATAATATTGGACTTTATGAATATTTGCGGATCCTCGATGCTGCGGTCCACATGACTTTCAGCTGCAAAGTGAACGATATAATCCACATCACAAACAATGGAATCCACTAACTCTGCATCCTGAATATCCCCTTTTACAAAAGTGTAATTGGGATTGTCTTCAATATCCTCCAAGTTTTCAAGATTTCCGCAATATGTAAGTGCATCCAAATTGACAATTTCATAATCAGGGTACCTTTCAAGCATATACCTTACAAAATTGCTTCCTATAAATCCTGCTCCGCCGGTAATTAAAATCTTAGTCATAAAAATCACATAGAATGAATTATAATTTTTAGAAGTCAGTTTCAGTTTCCTTCATTGTTTTCCATAATTTATCCTTATCAGACAAGAGAATGTTTTCCTCTCCAATGCCATCTAATGGCCAATCAATGGCTATGTCAGGATCATTCCAAATGATTCCGCCTTCGTCTTCACCATTGTAGAAATCAGTGCATTTATATACAAATTCAGCTTCATCAGATAAAACCAGGAATCCATGGGCAAATCCCTTTGGTACAAACAACTGTTTCTTGTTCTCTTCGGAAAGAATTTCTCCAACCCATTTTCCATAGGTTTCAGATTTTTTTCTAAGGTCAACAGCCACATCAAAAACCTCACCCCTTATTACACGAACCAGTTTGCCTTGAGGCTGGGTGTATTGGAAATGGAGTCCTCTTAAGACTCCCTTAGATGATTTTGATTGATTGTCCTGAACAAAGGTCAAATCAATTCCTTCCTCCTTGAAATCATTTTCATTATAGGTTTCCATGAAGTATCCTCGCTCATCACCAAAAACGGTTGGCTCTACAGTGAAGACGCCTTCAATTTCACTTCTAACAATTTTGAATTTACCCATTTTCTTACACCTGAAATTAAATAATAAAATCTGAAATTAAATAATAAAATCTGAAATATGAACTTTCACTTCTTTTGCCGAAGCATTATACTTTCCTATCCGCCAATTCAATTAAATATTGACCATATTCTGTCTTTTTAAGAGGTTTGGCCAATCTCAATAAGTCTTCTTTAGTTATATATCCTTTTATATAAGCTATTTCTTCTAAACAAGCTATGTATAGGCTTTGTCTTCTTTGGACAGTCTCAATAAAGTTACTTGCTTCAAGCAAACCATCATGAGTTCCTGTATCCAGCCAAGCCATTCCCCTACCAAGCAACTCGACCTTAAGTTTTCCACATTTAAGATACTCCTCATTAATGGAAGTTATTTCAAGCTCTCCTCTTGAAGATGGCTTGACGCTCTTAGCTATTTCAATAACATCATTATCATAGAAATAAAGCCCAGGAACCACATAATTGGATTTTGGATTCTCCGGCTTTTCTTCAATTGACAATACATTCCACTCCTTATCAAACTCCACAACACCAAATGCCTCAGGCCTATTTGTATAATAACCGAAAATGACAGCCCCTTCCTCAAGAGAGCATGCCCTTTCCAATATCTCAGTAAATCTGTGTCCATGGAATACATTGTCACCTAAGATAAGGGCTACATTATCATCCCCAATAAATTCCTCACCAATAATGAATGCTTCAGCCAAACCATTTGGGTTTTCCTGCTCTGCATAAGAGAAGGACATTCCCAAATCGGAACCATCTCCTAACAATTCCTTATACATTGGCAAGTCACGGGGAGTGGAGATGATGAGGATATCCCTAATGTTGGCTAACATTAGAACAGAAATTGGATAATAAATCATTGGTTTATCATATAAAGGTAATAGCTGTTTGGAAACAGCCTTAGTAATTGGATACAATCTGGTTCCGGCACCACCGGCTAATACAATTCCTTTCATATAATCCCTCTTTAATAAAAATTATGTGTTAAAACTATTGAAAATTAAATTTTTCTAAGTCTCTTAAAAAAGTTATATAATGATAAAAATGCACCTAAAGCCTCTTTATAATCCCTCATTGGAACAAAACCTGATGCATTCCACTTTTTATTGTCTAAAACTGAATAATGAGGTCTTGGAGCAGGCCTTGGAAACTCTTCAGTACTTACAGGAACAACCTTGACGTCAATGCCGGACAATTCAAATATATCTCGAGCAAAGTCATACCAGGAGCATTCCCCCTCATTTGTTACATGATAGATGCCATACTTGTCACTATGCAAAAGATTGGTGATTGCTACGGCCAAATCCAAGGAATATGTTGGAGAACCGATTTGGTCATTGACTACAGTGATTTCATCATGACTTTCCGCCAAATCCAACATTGTCTTAACAAAGTTATTGCCATGAAGACCATACAGCCATGCAGTACGAAGAATAAAATACTTGTCAGTGTTTTCTTGGATAAATTTCTCTCCTTCAAACTTTGTTTTTCCATAAGCGCTTTGAGGACCAATCTTATCATTCTCTATAAGGGGAGTTCTTTTGCTGCCGTCAAAAACATAATCTGTGCTTATATGGATTAAAGGAACATCAATCTTTTTGCAGGCAATGGCCAAATTTTTAGGGCCTAACGCATTTACTGCATATGCCTCATCGAAATTGGTTTCACAGTCATCAACAGCTGTATAGGCTGCAGCATTAACAACTAAATCAGGCAAGTTCTCACTGATGAAGTCCATCACCTTTTCCTCATCTGTTATATCCAAATCCTTAGAGCCTGTGCAGATCAATTCAAAATTTTTTAGCACTTCCCTTAAGTCAGAACCTAACATTCCATAAGCACCGGTTATTAATATTTTCATAATATTCCTCATCCCATATTTTAAACATGACCATTCAAACAAAATAAACCATCACAATGAAACACAATCTCAAACATGACAATTCAAACAAAATAAATTATTATATTATAATTTTTTAGTTTTATAAAATATAAATATATTCTATATTGCGAAATAAATAATTATAAAATGTTTTTAATAATATTATAAAATGTTTATATTAAATAAGAACCATATATAAAATCGTATAAACTATTAACAATAACTATTAATGATTAGGGCGATAATTATGAAGATTTGTATTGTAGGTCAAGGTTACATTGGATTGCCAACTGCAGCATTGTTTGCTAAAAAGGGATGTGAAGTTCTTGGAGTTGATGTGAATGAAGAGATTGTTGAAAAACTAAACCAAGGAATGGCACATATAGAAGAGCCGGGAATTTCAGATGCCATTAGGAATGCTGTTGAAGAAGGCCATTACCGCGCATCCCTAAAGCCGGAAGAGGCAGACACATTCATCATTACTGTACCTACCCCTTATGTGAAGGAGGACTTAAGCTGTGACTTAAGTTATGTCATATCTGCATGCAATTCAATTTTACCTGTTTTGAAGAAAGGAAATGTGGTCATCATTGAATCTACAATTGCCCCTATGTCCACTGATGAGGTCATCAAGCCAATATTTGAAAATGAGGGATTTGTTATTGGAGAAGATTTATTCCTTGCCCACTGCCCTGAAAGAGTTCTCCCTGGACAGATCATGGAAGAGTTGGTCAACAACAATAGAATTGTAGGTGGAATCACTGAAGAGTGCAGTCGCAAGGCTGCAGATGTTTACAGAACATTTGTAAAAGGAGAAATAATAGAAACCGAGGCAAAGACTGCAGAGTTGTCAAAATGTATGGAAAACACCTTTAGGGATGTGAACATTGCCCTTGCAAACGAACTTGCAAAAATAGGTGCAGAAATTGGAGTGAATGCCCTTGATGTAATTGAAATGGCTAACAAGCACCCAAGAGTAAACATACACAGTCCAGGACCTGGAGTAGGGGGACACTGTTTGGCAATTGACCCTTATTTCATTTATGCAAAGGCTCCTGAAACCGCCAAGATAATCAAATTGGCAAGAGATACAAACAACAGCATGCCGGGATTTGTAATAGAAAATACCGGCAAGATACTTTCAAATCTGGATAAGGACGCTAAAAAGATTGCTGTATTTGGAGTGGCTTATAAGGGAAATACTGATGATGCAAGGGAAAGCCCTGCATTTGAAATAATCAATGGATTAAAGGCTGCAGGATATGAAATAGCTATCCATGACCCTCATTTTGACAATCCTGATTACGTCGATTTTGATGAGGCAACCAAAGACTCCTCAATGGTTTTGATTTTAACTGACCACAACCAATTTAAGGACTTGGATTGGGAAACATTATCTAAAAACATGAAAACAAGACTGATATTCGACACCAAAAACATCATTAAAGAGGTGCCGGATGACATTACTTTAATAAACTATGGAAATTTGTATAAATTTAATAAATAATACTAATGGAAATTTGTATAAATCTAACAAATGCGACTATGGAAATTTGTATAAATTTAACAGATAAGTCAAAATAATAGTAAAAATTTAATTAATAATTCTATCAACTCTTTTTAATGAGGTGAAAATATGTCAACAATGGCTGAAAAAATATTTGCCAGAGCTTCTGGCAAAGGAGAGGTTGCAGCGGGCGATATTGTAATGGCAGATATTGATATAGCTATGATGCACGATTTGACTGGACCTCTTGCAGTTGAATCATTCAATAAGATTGGAACCGCCAAGGTATGGGATTCATCAAAAATTGTTATCCCATTTGACCACCAGGTCCCAGCAGATTCTCTTGATTCTGCAAACAACCATATCTTAATGAGGAAATTTGTCAAGGAACAAAATATAGAAAACTTTTATGATGTAAAGGAAGGGGTCTGTCACCAAGTGCTTCCTGAAAAAGGCCATGTGATACCTGGCACAGTAATCGTAGGCGCAGACTCACATACTTGCACTTATGGTGCATTCGGAGCGTTTGCAACTGGAATCGGATCTACAGATATGGCAATGGTCCTATCCACTGGAAAATTATGGTTTAAGGTACCTGAGACCATAAGATTTAACATAAGCGGTGAATTGAAAGAAAACACCTCTGCAAAAGATCTTATCCTGAACATCATAGGCCAGGTTGGAGCAGATGGAGCAACTTACAGGTCCTGTGAATTTGCAGGGGAAACCATTTCAAATATGGGCATGTCTGATAGGATGGTCTTATCCAATATGGCCATTGAAATGGGAGGAAAGACCGGACTAATAGAAGCGGACAGCAAGACATATGATTACCTTAAGGACCGTGTTGGTGGCGAAAATAAAAACAGGCTAAAGGCATTTATGGAAAAATCCAGCCTTAAGACTGACCTTGACTCAGAAAGCCTTGAAATCATTGATGTTGATGTCAGCGAACTTGAACCTCAAATAGCTTGCCCAAATAATGTTGACAATGTGAAGCCTGCAAGTGAACTAAGTGATGTGGAAATCGATCAGGTCTTTATCGGCTCATGCACCAATGGAAGAATTGAGGATTTAAGGGATGCTGCAAAAATACTTAAGGGAAATCAAATAGCAAGGGGCCTTAGAATGTTGGTTATTCCTGCATCAAAGGAAACATATCTCAAGGCATTGGATGAAGGATTGATTAAAATATTTGTTGAGGCGGGAGCCCTTGTATCAGCACCATGCTGTGGCCCATGTCTTGGAGGGCATACTGGTCTTATTGGACCTGGAGAAGTAAGTCTTTCAACATCAAACAGAAACTTTAAGGGAAGACAGGGAAGTCCAGATGGAAAGGTTTACCTATCTTCAGCAAAAGTGGCTGCCGAATCAGCTATTGAAGGAAGAATCACAGCCCCAAAATAGGGCAAAAGGAAAATTACTTGGCAGATGGAGTAATAATATGAAAGGAAAGGTTTGGAAATTTGGAAACGACATTGATACAGACATTATTCTTCCAGGAAGATATTTGATTTACACTGATGAGGAAAAGCTATCTGAACATTGCATGGAAGGACTGGTTTTGGATTTTAAGGAAAAGGTTGATATGGGAGACTTCATTCTTGGAGGAACCAATTTTGGATGTGGTTCAAGCAGAGAACATGCTCCAATAGCCATTAAGGGATGTGGAATCTCTGCTGTAATAGCCGAATCATTTGCAAGAATCTTCTATAGGAATGCAACAAATGTGGGAGTTCCCCTTTTAGAGGCACCGGGTGTTTCAGAACTTATTGAAGACGGAGAAGAAATTGAAGTGGATATGGAAAAGGGAATTATCATTTCTGAAAGCGGTGAAGAGATTGAATTTAAAAAATTGCCTCCATTTATGTTGGAGATTCTTGAATGTGGCGGTTTAATCAATTATCTTAAAGAAAAGAATGAATTGGATTAATTGTCTATGGAAGAAAATAGATTAATTGTCTAATGAGAAAAGATGAATAAAAACTATTAAATTTATTATTAATTTAGAGAAAGAGGTTAAATGATGTATAATATTGCAGTTATTCCTGGAGATGGAATCGGTAAAGAAGTGATGGAGGCAACAATAACTGTCTTGAAATCATTGGGAATCAACTTTAATTTTACTTATGGCGAAGCAGGTGACGAGTGTCTTAAGAATAATGGAGAGGCTTTGCCTAAAGAAACAATTGAACTTGCAAAGAATTCTGATGCTTGCTTGTTTGGAGCTGCTGGAGAAACAGCTGCAGATGTTATTGTAAGGCTTAGACAGGAATTGAATTTATTTGCAAATCTAAGGCCTGTAAAATCCTATCCCAACACAAATGCCCTTTTTGAAGATGTTGACTTTATGATTGTAAGGGAAAACACTGAAGGAATGTATATTGCAAAAGAAGAGGAATTTACAGAAGAGGGAGCAATAGCAAGAAGAATCATCACTAAAAAAGCAGAGAAACGCATTATAGATTATGCATTCCAATATGCCAAAAGCAACAATAAGACAAAAGTTACAGGAGTTCACAAGGCAAATGTCCTGAAAATAACAGATGGCCTATTCAGGGAGATCTTCTATGAGGTGGCAAAGGATTATGAAGGTGAAATAGAGGCTGAAGACTTCTATGTGGATGCCACTGCAATGTATCTCATCACAAGACCTGAAAGCTTTGAAGTCATTGTCACCACCAATCTGTTTGGAGACATCCTATCTGATGAGGGAGCAGGACTTGTCGGCGGATTAGGCATGATTCCATCTGGAAATATTGGAGGAAATGGGGCATTGTTTGAGCCTGTCCATGGTTCCGCACCAGACATTGCAGGGCAAGGAATAGCCAACCCATTTGCAATGATGCTTTCAGCCTGCATGATGTTGAATTATCTGGAAGAGTTCGAAGCTGAAGAAAGGTTGAACAATGCAATATTAAAAGTCTTGAATAAGGCAGAAACACTTACTCCTGATTTGGGAGGAAATTCATCAACCATGGAAGTGTGTGAAGCTGTCATAAGTGAATTATAAGCATTTAAATTAATAAATTAAAAAGAATCCTAAAGATCCATACCCATAAGATTCTGAAATAAAAAATAAAAAAGAATCCTAAAGATTTAGTCACAAGATTCTGAAGCTATTCCAAACTTAGATTTCTGGAGATAAAAAATGAATAATGGAAAGGAAGAGAGTGTAGATGAATTGATGATTTGCTATAAATTTCCTCCATCACAACGTGTTAGTGGAGTAGTTTATGCAAGAAGACTCATTAAAAGCGAGAAGATAGTTGACACCATTCAAGGACCAAATTTTAATGAGGAATTGGATGAGGACTTCAATAAGGTCGTCGATAAGTTTACAAACAAGAGATACCAAACCAAAAGCTATAAGGTTTCTCCTACATGGGCATCTATAGAAAAATTCAATGAAGAGGGAATGGAAATACTTGAAAAAGAGAAGGTCTATAAAAAAATTTATAGCCGTGTAGGGTCCCACGAATCTCACTTTTTAGCATTGGAATATAAATTAAAACACCATGAAACATTTTGGTCTGCAGAATTCTCAGACCCGCTAAGCATTACTATTGATAATAAAAAAAGAGGAAATCCAAAAGACAATATTTTTGTAAAAAATAGGGAATATATCGATAGGATCAATGATGAAATCAAAAATTATGCTAAAAACTATGACAGATACTTTAATGATGATGATGGAAACAAAGAAGATGAAGGGGGAATTGGTCAAACAGCCCTTAAAGATTTGGATTTGAGAATGATTGATGAGGAATTTACAATTTTCCAACTTTGTGAATACTTACCTTTCCTATTTGCGGATGAAATTGTCTTTACCAATGAAAATCAGAAGGAATTGATGTTAGACTTTTATCCGGAAACAAAAGAACTTGTAAAATCCAAATCAAGAGTCAGCCATCATCCTACATTAGATGAAGAGTATTATCATATAGTTGAATCTGATTATGAAGTGGATGAAAATTACATTAACTTCGGATATTTTGGAACCTATCTTGGAAAAAGACACTTGGAAAATGTATATTATGCATTCCAATACCTAAATCCTCAATTTAAAGGCAAATATAAAATCCATATATTTGCACAGAATAAGGAAACACTGAAAAGGATTATAAGTGATTTGGATTTTGCAGACAGTTTCATCATAAACGATAAGGCACCGCTATTGGAATTTTTAAATTTGACAACCAAATTCGATGTTTTGATAGTCAATGACTTGAAGACATATGGCAATTTTGAAAAGAATCCATTTTTACCTTCCAAATTAGCCGATTACTTAGGAAGCGGAAGGGACATTTGGGCAATTTATGAAAAGGGAAGCATCATGAGCCATTATGACCTAAAGTATAAATCTGATGTTTCAGACTATGAATCCTCCCTAAACACTTTAAAAGACATTTTTAAAGATAAGATTGATTTGGATAAGGAAGACATTGACATCGACTCCATAAATGGCAATGTGGAGGACTATTTGGAAAATCGCGTTTATCAATTAAATTCTGTAATAGAAAGCTTGAACAGCCAAAAAGGAGTTTTAAATAAGAAACTAAGAAAAGAAAAAGAAGAAGTCTCTAAATTGAAGAAGAAGAACAATGAATTGAAAAGGAAAGATGATGAAATTTCCAAATTAAGGAAGGAAAATGAAAAGCTTAAAAAGGAAATGAAAAAAGTCAAGTCAACAAAAGGCTGGGCAAAATACAAGGCAAAAAACATCAAATCAAGAGCCAAGAAAAAAATCAAATGACAATAATTGAAAAGATTGAAAGTGATTAAATGACTAAACCAAAAATATCTGTTATTCTTTCTGCTTTCAATGAAGAGAAATTCATTGGAAAAGCTATTGAAAGCGTGAAAAATCAAACGCTTGAAGACATTGAAATTATAATCATCAACGATGGATCCAGTGACAATACCCTAAACATCATCAATGATTATGCAAAGGATGATTCAAGAATTAAAGTCATAGACCAGGAAAACATCGGTTTAGGTGCAAGCAGAAACAAAGGCATGAAAATGGCTGCTGGGGAATATGTCACTTTCCTCGATGCTGATGACTGGTTTACTGAAGATGCCTTCGAAATAGCTTACAGTGAGGCAAAAGCTAAGGATACAGACATTACAATGTATCAAATGATAAATTACGATGATGAAACCGGAAGAACATATGAAAATGACTGGTTTAATCTAAACAATCTTGATGAAAGCTTTGATGATGTCGTATTCAGCCCTGAAAAAACAAAGGATTTCCTATTTGACCTGTCAGTAAGCAGTTGCCAAAAAATTTATAGAAACACTTTTCTAGAATCAATTGATGCAAGCTTTCCTGAAGGAATATATTTTGAAGACATGCCCTTCTTCTTTTATGTTTACCTTAAGGCAGAGAGAATTTCAATCATCCGAAGGCATTTCTATTACAGAAGAAAGCATAATGCTTCAATAACCCATGTTGTAGATGCCAACTACTTGGATACAGTTGAGGCAGGATGTGAGCTTATGAGAAGATTTATAGACAATGGATTCTATGAGGATTATAAGTTCGACCTTTTGGCCTACAAGATAAATGGTCCGAGAATGGCATTGATGGACATTACAGAGGATGCCAAGGAATCTCTTTTCAATTTAATAAAAGAGGATTATGAAAAAATCAGAAAGACAGAATATTATCAGGATTATCTGGATAATCTAGGTCCTAAGAAGAAAAAATTCTTCTTGGATGTTTTAAGGTATGACAATTATGATGAGTTTAAAAAGGAGAATCCTGAATATTGAAAAAGTTCATAATTCATAAGATTTTACTTAAAAATCCTGAATATTGAAAAATTCCTAAACTTATAATAAAAACCTAAATTGAAAAATTCCTAACTTATAATAAAAACTTAAATAAAATAAAACATTTATAAATAATTACAATAATATATAAGAATATTATAAGATTAAAATTATAAAAATTTTATTTATCTAAAAAAAGGAGATTTAAAATGGAAACAGTTAAACTTGCAGCATTATTTATTATCTTTATTATGGTTTTCAGTGCGGTTGCTAGTTTTATCGTTATGGTGATGTGAACTGATAAGATTGAAGATGGAAAGCCTAAATTGATGATGGTATTGTGAAATTTTAAAAAATAAAATTAATAATTTTTAAAAATATAATAATTAAAAAATCAATTCAAAATTATAAGAATATTATTAATCGGAGGATTAGAAAATGGTAAAATATAATATAGGTGCAGTTGTTGCAGAATTTAATTATGATATAACTCACATGATGTTGGAACTTGCAAAGGCAGAAGCTAAAGTTCGCGACTGTGAAATTACTAAAATTGTTATGGTGCCTGGCGTATTCGATATGCCACTTGCAATCAAAAAATTAACTGAAGCAGATCAAGAAGGCAAAATTGACCTTGATTGTATAATCACCCTTGGTACTGTTATTGAAGGCGCAACCGACCATGACCAAATTGTAGCTCAACATGCATCCCGTAAAATAGCTGACTTGTCCTTAGAATGGGGCAAACCTATTTCCCTTGGAATCAGCGGTCCTGGAATGACCAGATTAGATGCACACAGAAGAGTTACCTATGGTAAAAATGCTGTTGAAGCAGCTGTTAAAATGTGTGACAGATTACAGGACATTTAAATTTAAAATCAATTAAATAATCATTGAAGAATTCATCTGAATTCTTTAAATACTTTTTTTATACATACTAAAAGACATTAGTTATTCATTATTTTTTAAAGCTTATTATTATAGATGATAATATGGAAATCTTAAAACCTGAAGAGTTAAAAGAAAAATTTGATGACCCATGGATTGCTCCATATGAAAAAGTCATAACCATGGCTGATGGAGATACAGTAGAACTTATTGAATACCACCCATGCCCTAGCGGTTCCAACTGGCTGCTTTACCAATACAAACACAGCAGTGAACTTATCATAGATGCCAAAAGAGATGGGAACAAGCACACATACCTTTGTAAAGTTGGCAAAAAGCCAATAGACCTTAAGGCAAGTATTAATGCTGCTGGAATCGAAGAAGTTGTGATTGATGATGAAGCTAATGAAGTCAAGGTTACCCATGGAGGCCTTGCAGGTGCTGGTGTAGGTGCCGGCATGTGCAGAGGAATGGGTAAAGGTGTGAAATACATTGAGCTTCTTGAAGTTGGAGGAGGCAGCAAGGAAGGAAAGGCTACTGTAGTGACTCCAAAATATGAAAAATTAGTTATCGGTATTGATGACACAGATGTTAAGGACGCAGGAGCAACCTGGACCATGGCCCACAACATTGGCCTTCAATTGAAAGAGGAAGGATTCGAATATCTTGACCATATTATCGTACAGCTCTTCCCACATAATCCTCACAAGACTCAAAACTGCGTTTCCATAGCACTTACCTTTGCAGTAATGGCTGAGGACAAGGAAAGACTGATCAACAGGCTTATCGAAATCCTAAAGCATGACACATTATCCGACAAGACTGCAATAGCCATTCTTGAAGGAATAGGAATCCCACCTAAGCTTAGAGAATATGCAATGGCTACCAAAACAGGCATGATGGATGTTGAAACTGCTGAAAAGCTAGCGGAAGAACTTGATATTCCATTGATTGCAGTTACAGGAGATCAAGGGAAAGTGGGTGCACTTGCAGCTCTTGGCTTGCATGATGATGTTGATGAGGCGGTTAAGGTATACTACTAGTACAAGCTTTTGACCCAAGCTTTCGACCCAAGCTTTTTGAGCCTTCGGCTCAAAAACCTTGACCAAAATATTTTTATGGTTTGTTTTCGGATACATTTTCTTTTTTTATTGATTTTTACTATAATCACTACTTTGACTATTTTTCATTGAATCTGCATAATCATCCAATAGATTGAACAGGTCATCCTTTGTATTCATTTTAAATATTTGCTGTTTCAGTTCTATTGTTCTAGGCAATTTCTTAACATAATATGCAGCTTGAGAGCGCATCTTTGGAATTGCAAAATCTTCTCCCTTTCTTTCTACAAGAAGATTGATATGCCTTTTAAGCACTTCCATTCTTTCTTCCATTGTAACCTCTTTCGGAAGTGTTCCATCCTCAAGATAATTTACACAATCCCTGATTAGCCATGGATTGCCGAGTGCCGCCCTGCCTATCATGACTGCATCACAGCCAGTTTCATCAAGCATATCCCTTGCATCAAAACAGGATTTCACATCACCATTTCCAATTACTGGAATGCCTACATTATCCTTCACTTCTTTTATAATAGACCAGTCTGCCTTGCCGGAGTATCCTTGGTCCTTTGTACGTGGATGAACTGTAATGGCTGATGCACCTGCATCTTCTGCAATTCCAGCTATTTCAACTGCATTTATATTTTGCTTATCCCAACCGCTCCGTATCTTTACAGTTAGGGGAATGTCTACAATATCTACAATAGATTCTACAATAGACTTTACCTTTTGGGGGTCTCTCATCAATGAACAGCCTGCCTTGCCCCGATTTGTCACCTTTACCACAGGGCATCCCATGTTAATGTCAATTATATCTGCATTTGTATTGTCTTGAACATATTTTGAAGCGAAAGTGAGAGACTCCAAATCAGATCCGACTATCTGTAGGGAAATAGGCCTTTCATAATCAGTCATGTATAGCTTTTCCCTGGTTTTCCAATTGCCATACATAATTGCCTTGTCTGAAAACATTTCCGTTTCAATGAGCCCGCATCCCATTGATTTGACAATGGTTCTGAAGCTGAAGTCACATACGCCAGCCATAGGGGCCAAAGCTATTTGATTATCAATTTCAACATTTCCAATTTTCCACTTCATAAGAATCAGTTAAATCATTGAATATACTTATAGATATATTTTATCCTAAAAATATATAATTCATTCCACAAAAACTCAAAACTTATTATAATGAAAAAATAAAGAATTATTGTAAAGTAAATTTTGGTGATATGATGGATACAAAACTATTTCTACAAGCCTTGAGCAAATTCCTTATTGGCCTTATAATCATATGCATACTTCTTTTTGTTCCTGCAGGAACAATTTATTATCCAAATGGATGGCTGTTTATAGCATTGCTCTTTATTCCAATGTTCATTGCCGGAACCATAATGTTCATTAAGGCACCTGACCTTTTAAGAAGAAGATTGAATGCAAAGGAAGAGGAAGAGGAACAGAAATTGGTCCTATTGCTTAGCGGAATAATGTTTCTGCTTGCCTTTATACTAGCTGGGCTTAACTTTAGGTTTGGATGGTTCAAGCTTCCAACAATAGCAATAATAATGGCTTCAATCATATTCCTGATTGCTTATGCCATGTATGCAGAAGTTCTCAGGGAAAACGCTTACCTTTCACGTACAGTTGAAGTGAGTGAAAATCAAAAAGTGGTTGATACAGGCCTATATGGCATTGTTAGACATCCTATGTACACTTCTACAATATTCTTATTCCTGTCAATGCCATTAGTGCTAGACTCAATATTATCATTTATTGTGATGCTGGTTTATCCAATAATTATCATATTTAGAATAAGTAATGAAGAAGAGGTTTTAGAGAAGGAATTAGATGGATATAAGGAGTATAAGGAAAAGGTAAAATATAAGTTAGTTCCTTATTTATGGTAAATATAACAAGATTAGAGAAAGGTTGAGAAGAGTTAAAAATAGCTATTAAATCTCAAAACTTCCATCATAGAAATGTCCCTTTAATTCCTCAGGATTGTCTTTTTGGTAGAACTTGAAGCTATCAGGATTAGCCACATAAAGATGTGCCAAAGCTATTCCAGTGTCTATCTTATTCCATTTTCCAAACATCTTATTTCTAAGCAATCCACGTTTTATCCTATATAAATCATAGCTTCCATCCTCATCATGTACAAAATACCATGGCTGGGTATTGGCAGAGGAAGGTGCAAATTGTGCTGGAATCAGTCTCTCATCACTCTTATCTGATATTGCATCAAGGTCTTTTCTTTTAAACTGATTTCTTTCTCTGTAGATATTTCCCTTAGACTTGCCAATAGACATTATAATAATGAATTTTTGGTCCTTTTGCGGATTTTTATAGTTTTTAGGATCTCCCATTCCTATCCAACAAGAGCCAATCCCCTTGCTTTGTAAAAACAGATCGACCTGTTGAAAGATAAACCCAATGTTTTGATAGTAATTTTCCTTCTTCTCGGAAAAAATGGCTATGTAATGAGGGGATTTCCATCTCATCATTGTAGAGATATTTTCAGTCGGAAGAATTTCATAGCTCCATTTTATATTAGGGTTTAACTCTTTGGCATTATCTATAAACTCCCTTATTTCATCAAGTGTTTGATTGTCAAGTGGTGTGCTATCATAAGACCTGATAGATTGTCTTTTATATATTGTATCTTCAAGATTCATTTTATCACAATATCTGTTTTTTAAAAATTAGATTAAGCATATAATATTTTAAGAAAATTAGGATTTAAATATATTGTTAAAAAAGTTAATTTATCTTAAATGTTTTCTTATCTCTTTTTATCTCATGCACAATATTTTAACATTTCACGAACTAACTTAATTTAATTATTTTCCTTTAATTTAATTATAATTGTTTATTTGCCCATTATTTTATAAATAAGTATTAAATTTTAAGTAAAATATCGAAAAATATTTAAATATAAATTTAAATACTACTACATGTATGATTTAAATATAAATTAAAACTATATTATAAGGTTTATATTAAATTAAAACTAGATTATAGGATTTAAATTAAATTAAAGTTACTATATGTATTGTTTAAATTATATATTAAAATTTTGAAGGATTTTTAAGAAAAAAATAAATAATGAGGAAAACAATGAGTAGAAAAGACCCAAAAATGATTGCTGAAATCATGAAGAATAATTTCAAGGGTGCATTCGCAAATCCTATTGTCATAATAGTTCTTATCGGACTTATTATCCTCCCTTCTCTTTATGCTCTTTTAAATATCCAGGCATGCTGGGACCCTTATGGAAATACAGGGGATGTTCCATTTGCAATAGCTAACCTTGATGAGGGAGCATCATTCAGCGGTAAAGACATAAATGTTGGAAATGAACTTTCTGCAGACTTAAAAAACAATGACAAATTCAAATGGACCTTTGTGTCCGAAGAAGATTTGCGAAGGGGAGTGTATAACGGAACGTACTATGCAGGGATAGTCATACCGAAAAACTTTAGTGGAAACATTGTTTCAATCACTGAAGATAATCCCCAACAAGCCAAGCTTGAATATGTCGTGAATATGAAAACAAACCCTGTAGCTGCAAAATTAACTGACACTGGTGCCAATACCGTTTATATGACCTTGAATGCAAAGATCGTTGAAATCATAGATATTGCAGCTTATCAAAAACTTGGAGAACTGCAGGCAGGTCTTGCTGACGGTGCAAGAAAATTGGCAAGTGGTGGAAAACAGCTCCAAGCAGGAGCCAGCAAAGTTAAAGCTGGAGCAAGCCAAGTGCAAGCCGGTGAAAGCAAAGTTAAAGATGGGGCAGAACAAGTCAAGGATGGTGCATCTGCACTTAATGATGGAGCAGACCAATTATCACAAGGTTCAGACGATTTAAGTGCTGGAGCAGAGCAATTAAAACAAGGTTCAGATAAGCTAAGCGAGGGTGCAGGACAAGTGGAAAAAGGTTCTGAAGAATTGCAGGCTGCAGTGGACCCATCATTAATACCGGATGGCCCAGTGAAAGATTATGCTGAAGGAAATGTTGAACTTGCTGAAGGAAGCAGTCAGATAGCTGAAGGCGGCGAACAATTAGCAAACGGTTCAAAACAACTCGCTGAAGGCGGCGAACAATTAGCAAACGGTTCAAAGCAACTGGCAAATGGAGGCAGCAAATTGGCAAACGGTACAGTCCAGGTAGCCGATGGAAGCAGCCAATTGGCAGAAGGATCAGTAAGCCTTGCATCTGGAGCGGTATTGCTTTCTGATGGTGCTACAAATGCATTATTTACAGCATCAAGTTCATTAGGATCAACTGCAGATATGCTTGGTGCACTTACAGGCATAGATGAAGACACACTTGGAGATTATTTCTTATCCCCTGTCAAATTAGAAAGAAATGAATTGTTCTCCGTAAATTCATATGGTTCTGACGTATCCCCATTTTATCTTGTATTGTCCATGTGGGTCGGAGCAATTATCACTTGTGTAATGTTAGCGCCAGGAACCAGTCAAGGAACAAAATTCTCTCCATTTGAAATGTACTTCGGCAAACTGTTGACCTACATTATCATGAGTATCCTTCAGGCATGCGTAACAATTTGTGGATGTTATATTTTAGGTGTGCAAATCGTTAATGCACCGATGTTTATCTTCTCATGCATATTGGTGTCTGCCATATTCATGATTCTGATATATTCAATTATCTCAGCAATCGGAACTGTTGGAAAAGCTATTGGAGTAATTCTTCTTGTGCTTCAAATTTCTGCAACTGGAGGAGTTTATCCAATTGAAATCATGCATCCGTTTTTCAAAACACTATATCCATATATGCCTATGACATATGGAATTAACTTAGTTCGTGAAGCACAACTTGGAGTGGTTTGGTCAAATTATTGGCCTTCATTAACTATCCTTATAGCTATTGGACTTATAACCGTTGCCGTTGCAGTGATTATTAAGGAAAAATTAGATAAGCCATCCCATTACTTCGAAGAAAAATTGGAAGAAAGTGTATTGTTTAGAGGTAACTGATTTGCCTCTTTTAATTTTTATTTATTTCAAAATAATGAAATATTGGAAAACTCAAAAAAAAGAATCATAAAAGCAAATGAGGGAAAATTATGAAATTCAAAAAGAGCCTTCTAATTATATGCCTCATGATTTGTTTATTAAGCATAGCCAGTGTCTCAGCAAATGAGCTTGATGATAGAGCAGTCACACTAGAGGATGATGCGCAAATCACATTAGAAGAGGACAGCAATTCAATTGGAGACTTGGATGATGGTTTAGCTGCATCTTCAAGGGAGGATATAAGTACAGAAGGAGAGGAAATGTTGGCCGCATCTTCACAAGAGGGAACACTAGCTGCTTCATCAGATTCTGAAATCCTTGGGGATGCAGATGACGGAACATTTACTGCATTGCAAAAGAAGATCGATGATGCAGCAGATGGGGCTACAATAACATTAACTAAGGATTACAGTTATGATGATGGATTCAGCGAAAGGGGTATCCAAATTAAAAAGAACCTTACAATCAATGGTAACGGTCACGCCTTAAATGGATTATCCAAGTCAAGAATCCTTTTGATAAAATTTGGCCTTGTTGAAAACAATAAGGTTATATTGAACAACATTAAATTCGTCAATGGAAATACTGATCTTTACGGTGGAGCAATATTCAATTATGCAAATTTGACAGTGCGAAATTGTGTTTTTACAAATAACTATGCCAAATATTGCGGTGGAGCAATAAACTCTGTAGGACACTTGCAATTAAAGGATTCCAAGTTCAGCAAGAATACTGCTGGAGGAGATGCAGGAGCTGTCTTCACATTTTCAATAGCCAAACCTGTTGATTTATTTAAAAAAATCTATGTGGATAAAAGTCCTGAAGGAGATATGGAGTTTGTCTTAAACATTACATTTGACATAAATTTCAAATATGCAACAGACCAAATAAAGAATTGTACTTTCACCAAAAATGTGGCTAAAGGCCGTGGGGGAGGAGCAATTTATGGATTCACCCACTTAAACATTAATTACTGTACATTTAATTCAAACCAAGCAGGTGAACATGGTGGAGCAGTATTTGCCAATAAGAATTTAGTCATTAAGAATTCCAAGTTCACCAGCAATAAGGTGTCTAAAAATGGTGGAGCGGTTTACTTTAGAATGCATGAGCAAAGCGGCAGCTATGTGAACAAAGAGTGGGTTCCTAAAATGAAATACTACATTGGCAAGCTATATAATTGTGCTTTCAGCAAAAATAGTGCTAAAAAAGGAGGGGCAATTTATGGATTTGTAAATGTTGCATCCGATAAAAAACGTTTGCAAGTAGTAAAATGTAATTTTACTGCTAATAAAGCAAGCAAAGCAGGCAGAGACGTATTAGGCGGAACCATTTCCAACAGCATATACAACTACATTAAGCTTACCCCAAGTTCAGCAAGCATTAAGAAAACTTCTAAAAGCCAAACCTTTACAGTGAAACTTACAAAAGGAAAAACCTTGCTTAAAAACAAAAAGGTAACTTTCACATTTAATGGCAAAACTTACACTGCAAAAACCAATTCAAAAGGAATCGCAAAAGTAGTCATCCCAAGCAGTGTTATTAAAAAGCTTAAGGCAGGTTCAAAATACACTTTAATAATATCCTACCTAAAGAAAAGCATAAAAAGAATTGTAACAGTTAAATAATAGCTAAGAGTGAAAAACAAGAACTCTACATTCAAATAAATTAAACAGCTAAAAGAACTGAAACAGTGAAAAAATAAAAATTAAATAAAAAATACCTTATAAATTAAGGTATTTTTCTTTCTTTTTTTAAAAAATATATAAAACCAGAAGAATATCTATTTTTAAATAAAAAATTAAAAAATAATCTAAAACAAGAAGAATATCTATTTTTAAATAAAAAATTAAAGAATAATATAAAATAGGAAATATTTCCCTATTCTATATCAACTTCAACATGATTGCAGGCAAATTGAAGGTTCTTGTTTTTGTAATGTACTTGTCTGCCTTTTCAGCCAAAGAAACCATTATCTTTAAGTCAGATGCCACAAGTTCATATGAACCTGGCTTTTGAACCTTTACAGCTACCTTTTCACCATTTTCCTTCAATGTAGCCCTATATACCTGACCGATTGATGCTGAACCGAGTGGCTCCTCTTCAAACTCAGAGTACACTTCATCCAATGGCTGGCCAAGTTGAGTTTCAATTACTTCCTTGATCTCTTCAAATGGAGTGACAGGAGTGTTATCCCTAAGCTTTGTAAGTTCCTCTGCTATGTCATTTCCACAAGGTCTGGCCTTGTACATAATAGTTGACCTAACTTGACATATGCTGGACCTAATTCTTCCAAAGCCTTTCTTAAACCTGAAGCATCTAATTCCTCATCATATTCCCCTTGAGCAGGGTCTTTAGGTTTTCTTGATTCGGAAATCAGCTCGGACACATTATACTTCTTAGCGACACTATAGATTTCCTTAATCCTTTGACGGCTTTCCTTTCTTTCTTCTCTTGATGCCATAATATCCTAACATAATTTTAATCATTTAACATGTTTTTGAACTATAATGAATTAAGTATTAATTTTCAAGCCCATATTAATAATAGTTTATGCCTTTTTATATAATTAAATAATTATATATATAAAGTAAACTAAATATAGTTATATTATAAAAATTAAAGAAAGGTGAAAAAATGTTGGAACAATATATGCCTTTTGTAGGCTTGATAATTTTTGGTAACATAGAAAACCTCATACTTTCCTCTCAAGGGGTTGTTGGAGGAGTAGACCCTAAAATATTAGGAGGATTAAGTGTACTTGTTGTAATCGTATGGTTATTCATTGGTACTGTAGCTACCGATGTTGCAATGCAATATGCTAATATAATTACATTTATTGGAGGATTTGCAATATTTGTTTTAGGTTTGAAAGCTGTATGGGATGCAGTAAAAAACATCAGAGCTCAAAAAGGAGGCGCATAAGATGGTAAATTTAAAAGATTACGCTCCATTTACAGGATTATTAATATTTGGAAACATAGAAAACTTAATCTTAGCATCCCAAGGTGCTGTTGCACATGTAAATCCATATATTTTAGGTGGATTAAGTATCATTGCAGTAATCGCATGGCTATTGCTTGGTACATATGGAACAAAAATAGCTATCAAATACGCAGATTACATTGAAATCTTCGGCGGAGTGGCTATTATAATCTTAGGTATTCAATCCATGCTTGAAGCATTTGGAATATTATAAAAAAGCAATGTTTTATTAATAAAATTGTGATTTTTAAAAAAAAAATTATAAAAAATTTTATTAATAACTCCATATTGTTTTTGTAAAAAATTAAAAAGATCTTTTTAATAAATCTATACTATTTTTTTAAAAAAATTAAAAATTAATTCTTTATATATAAAAAAGTATTTTAATCACTAGCAATATATTTTAATATACAATTCTCAGGGCGGAGTGAAATTCTCCACCGGTGGTGATTCATTAAGAAGAAAATCTATTTTAAAATGATAAGTCCACGAGCACATTGGTGTTGATTTGGTGAAAGTCCAAAACCGACGGTGATAGTCCGGATGGAAGAGAATATGAATTTAAGGTAAATAAATTCAATTGAAATAAATATTGATATAATAGATAATTCTATGAATTACTTTATTTACTAAAGATAAATATCCTTTTTTTGCCCTGATTCTAGTAAATAGAATTAGAAAACTTTTAATTTAAACAACTAAGGAGCATTACTATGAATCATGAAGAAAGTTTAAAAGGAAGTCCTCAAGAAAGAGTGGAAATAGCATTGGATGCAATAAGATCAGGAAATGGAGTCATTGTAACTGATGATGAGACACGTGAGAATGAAGGAGACATGATCTTTTCATCAGAACACTTGACTGAGGAACAAATGGCACTTCTCATAAGAGAAGGAAGTGGAATCGTATGCTTATGCTTAACTCCTGATAAGGCAGATGAATTAGAACTTCCTTTAATGGTAGAAAACAATACAAGTACTTATGGTACTGGATTTACAATAACAATTGAAGCAGCAGAAGGAGTAACCACTGGTGTATCTGCAGCAGACAGAGTAAAAACCGTTAAGGCTGCATCCAACCCAGATGCAAAGCCAAGTGATTTACACCACCCAGGTCATGTATTCCCTCTTAGAGCAAGGGAAGGTGGAGTGCTTGAAAGAGATGGGCATACTGAAGCAACTATCGACTTGATGAGACTTGCTGGCCTTAATCCTGCTGGTGTATTATGTGAAATCACATTGCCAAACGGAACCATGGCAAGAATGCCAGATGTTATTGAGTTCTCAAAAGAGCATGACATGCCTGTTGTAACAATTGAAGATATTATACAATATCGTAAAGAAAACGATGTATAAAACCTAAATCAAAATTTTAAATTTAAAAAAATACTAGCAAATAGATTAAAAAAAAACTAAAGAAGGGAAATTATGGAAATTAAAACTATCACAACTGACGTATTGATTATAGGTTCTGGTGGTGCAGGCTGTAGAGCAGCAATTGAAGTGTCCAATCAAGGAAAGGAAGCATTGATTGTTTCAAAAGGATTGACTTTCAGGTCAGGCTGTACTGGAATGGCTGAAGGTGGATACAATGCTGCACTTGGACTTGTAGACCCAGAAGATAGTGTAGAAGCGCATATTAAAGACACCTTAAAAGGTGGTAGCTACCTTAATGACCCTAAATTAGTAGACATTCTAATCAATGAATCACCTGATAGACTCCATGACTTGGAAGAGTATGGTGCTCTCTTTGACAGACAGGAATCCGGTGAATTGAATCAAAGGCCATTCGGTGGTCAAACCTATAGAAGAACCTGTTTCCAAGGAGACAGAACCGGCCATGAAATCATGACTGCACTTAAGGAAGAAATCATCAAGCGTGGCATCAAGACCATTGATGAAGTGATGATTACAGCACTTATCAAGGATGACTCAAACAACATCCTCTCAAAAGTGATCGGTGCAGTTGGACTTGACCTCAAGAACAATGACATCATCTATTTCCAAGCTAAAGCGGTTGTTCTTGCTACTGGTGGATCCGGCCAATTGTTCCCTGTAACCTCAAACACTACCCAAAAGAATGGGGATGGATTTGCACTTGCATGGAATGTCGGAGCAGACCTGATTGATATGGAAGAGATACAGTTCCACCCAACAGGTATGGTCTATCCGGATTCAAGAAAGGGAGTTCTTGTAACTGAAGCTGTAAGGGCTGAAGGTGGAAGACTCATCAATAGCGAAGGTGAAAGGTTCATGGGCAGATACGATGACCGTATGGAACTTGCTACCCGTGACGTTGTTGCAAGGTCAATCTATAATGAGATCATGGAAGGAAGAGGAACCGAACATGGTGGAGTATACCTTGACGTAAGCCACCTCGACCCAGACTTGATTGATGAAAAGCTTGAAACAATGGTGCTTCAGTTTGAAGACATTGGCGTAGACATTAAGAAAGAGCCAATGGAAGTTGCACCTACCGCTCACCATCATATGGGTGGTGTGAGAATCAATGAGGATGGCCAATCCACTGTTGAAAACCTATTCGCTTGCGGTGAAGTCTGTGGAGGAGTTCACGGTGCTAACCGTCTTGGAGGTAACGCACTTGCAGACACTCAGGTATTCGGTAAAAGAGCAGGATTTGCTGCTGCCCTTGCATGTGACTTGACTGTCATGCAATACAATTTCACAGCTGTTGAAGAGGAAAAGAACAGAATAGAATCATTGATGAAGGAAGGTTCCATTGATCCAATAGCTATGAAAAAGGAAATCCAGCAATTGATGTGGGAAAAAGTGTCCATTGTAAGAAATGAGCAAAACCTAAAGTCCGCTCTTGAAAGACTTCTTGAAATGAAAGAGGAATTGAATGACCTTAATGTTGATGACAGGACTCAATTCAATGAATCACTCCTTACTGCACTTGAAGTAATCAATATGGTTGAAATCTGTATCCTTATCGTAAAATCTGCAATACTCAGAAGAGAGAGCAGAGGAGCACACTTCAGAGAAGACTTCCCAGAAACTAACGATGAGCTTTGGAAAAAGAGCATTATTATGGGACCAAATAAGATTAGATTTGCTAAACGTTAGTAAAATTGACTAATTTTTATCAATATATTTTATTCTAATTCTTGTGGAGTTTGACTCCACTTTTTTTATTTTTAAAAAAATAGTTCGTATAATCTAAAATTATTTATGAAAACTTGTTTTAAAAAAATAGAAAAGGAATTTTAAAGCTTTTGAGTGTTTAGAACCAACTTCAATAAGGATTTTTTCAAGACTTTTCTCTCATCCTCATCGATTCCATCCATTACTGTATCTTCCCAGTAATCAATGTACTTTAATATCTTATCAGTTCTTTTAATGCCCTTATCAGTTAATTTCACTAATTTTCTACGTCTATTAGAGGGATCTTCAATTCTTTGGATAAGACCGGCTACTTCAAAGCGCCTTAAAAGCTTTGCAGTATATCCATCACTTACCTTAAACAGATTTACCAATTCCTTTTGAGTTCCTTCAGTAGAAAATCTTATTCTAAGTAAAAAAGGAAGTTCAACTAAACTTATGTCTTCATCTACAAATTCCTCATCAATGTAATTTTTAAAGCTTCCTACCAATTCCTCTACAAAGTGATAAATTCTAATGTCCTCAGGATTTTCATTAATAAATTGATTAGGCAATTCCATATTTACACCAATTCTAAAACAATAAAGCTTATTCTCTTTATATAAACTATATTTTTCAATATATTTAAATATTTTCATTAGATAACTGTTTCCTTAGGAAAGATTTATATATTATATCAAATATAATATTTTTAAAAATATATGAAAATTCAAGAGAATATTATAATCTAATTAAACAGGTGACAATTATGAGCGATGATGTTATGTTTGGATTTGGAGCTATGAGACTGGACCTTGAAGATGAGAATGATGAAAGTTCCATAAACTTTAAAGATTTTACAGAAATGATTGATTATTATATGGACCAAGGTTTCAACTACTTTGATACCTCTTATGCATATCACAATGGAGCCTCTGAAGCGGGACTAAAACTAGGGCTTGTGGAAAGATATCCTCGCGAATCCTTTAAGATAGCTGACAAGATACCTACCTGGATGCTTCAAAAGGAATCCGACAATGAAAAATATGCAGATATCATGCTTGAAAGACTTGGAATCGATTACTTTGATGTCTTGCTAATCCACAATATTAATGAAGCATTTTACAATATAGTTGAAAACTGCAAAAGCTTTGATTACCTTAAAAAAGCAAAGGAAGAAGGAAAAGCTCGTAAAATTGGATTCAGTTACCATGACAAATCCGATTTGCTTGAAAAGATCCTTGCAAAATATGGTGACATGATTGATGTTGTACAGCTTCAGTTAAACTACCTCGATTGGGAAAGCAAACTTACAGAATCAAGAAAGAATTATGAAATCTGCGAAAAATACGGCGTTGATGTAATCGTAATGGAACCTATAAAAGGTGGAACATTATTCAATTTGCCAGATAATATTAAGGAAAAATTCAACGAAAATGGCATGAGCTTGGTTGAAGCAGCCTTAAGATTTGCAGCACATCCTAAAAATGTCAAAGTGGTTTTAAGTGGAGTGGGAAATATTGAACAGATGAAGGAAAACAGCAGTGTATTCAAACCATATAAACCACTGAATGAAGAGGAAAAAGAGTTTATCTTAAGTATGGCTAAAGAAATCAAGGGACTTATTGCAATTGACTGCAGCTATTGCGGATACTGTCTTAAGGAATGTCCAATAGGAATTCCAATACCTGATTACTTTGAACTATACAACAGTGAAAAGATGCTTTCACTTCCTTCACATATTGCAATATATGGAACCAAATCTGCAACAAACCCTCCAGCATCTGCATGTACCGAATGTGAAAGCTGTATGGCAATCTGTACCCAAAAACTAGACATCCCAACACTTCTTAAAGATGTTGTAGATACATTTGAATAAATATTAACATATGATGAATCAATATTATACAATTAAAAAAATGAAAAATTAAACCAAATGGTGATAAAATGAAAACTTTAGTAACTTATTTCTCAGCAAGCGGAGTGACCAAAAGAGTGGCTGAAAAAGTGGCAGACGCACTTGATGCAGACATTTTTGAAATTGCTCCTGAAACTCCATATACCGCAGCAGACTTGGATTATATGGATAAAACAAGCAGATCTACAATTGAAATGAATGACAAGTCATTCAGGCCTCCAATCAAGGAAACAATCGATGTCGCTGAATATGATACAATTCTCATCGGTTTTCCGGTATGGTGGTACACTGCACCTACAATAATCAACACTTTCATTGAAAGCATTGACATATCTGGAAAAACTGCAATAGCTTTCTGTACCTCTGGTGGAACTGGAATAACAGGTTGTGAAAACGACTTGAAAAACGCTTATCCAGAAGCTAACTGGAAACCTGGAAGAAGATTATACGGTAGAGAATCTGATGAGGAAATCATCAATTGGGTAAATGAATAAACTTGTTCATTTCCCTATATTTTTTTAAATTTTATAATAGTTAGAACATATACAAACAAATGATTTGACTAAAAAAATATAAAAGCAATATCAAAGCATATTATTGCTTTTAATGATTTCAGAAACTTTAATATTAGGATTAGAGAATCTTTCCTGGCTATTTTTCTCATTGTTTATGGTGAATACATTTTCCTTGCAGTGATGAACACATCCAAGACAGAACAAGCAATCATCCCCAATAGCTGGCTTTTCACCGCTTAAGTCTATATTTCCTTTAGGACAGATTCTTGCACAAACCTTACAATCACTGCATCCCTCACCAACAATGATATGGAATCTTTTGGTCATTGTTGATTCCAAAACCTTTTCTATGAATGGAATGTCAGAAACTGACCTTTTCTTAAGGTGGAACTCCTTTCTTGATTCAATATCATTCCTGATTATTTCAATTTGATTGTCAATTTCAGATTGGTCCTTGATTTCCTTTTCCACTTTCATGTCAAACATAGGCAAATAGTTATCAACCATCAATACAGAATTTGTATAATTTACTTCCAATCCCTTTTTCTTAAAGGTCTTTTTCAGGATTTTGAATGCATTCTGATCTCCATCAGAACCATATGAAGCTATCAAGAACAAATAATCTGTTTTAAAGCTGGCCTTATCAATAAATTCCCTAACGATCTTTGGAGCATTTGCATAAAAGACTGGAAATATGATTCCAATTGCATCATCTTCAAAATCATAGACATTTCCCTTTATCAATTGAGGAATGCTCAAAAGCTCTCCACCTAAGTTCTTTGCAATATACAGATTGTTTCCTGTTGACGTGAAGTATAATATTTTCATAGCAATCCTTTTATTCAGCTTCAGCTTCCCTTAACTCTTTCATTTCTGCAATAGCTCTTTTTGCCTCACTTAAGATATGGCCTTCATCAACAGTGAGAAGCTTTCTGTTTTCCATCAATATTTTTCCATTACAGATAGTGGTGTCAACATTGGAACCGTTAGCGGAGTAAACAAGATTGGATGAAATCGCATTGCTCATTGGGGTCATGTTAGGATGATTTGTGTCAACAAGAATAAGATCCGCTTTCTTGCCAACTTCAATTGAACCTGCATCAATGCCTAATGCATTTGCACCATTGAATGTTGCCATGTTAATCACTTCATCTGCAGTTGCAAGTTTTGGATTGAGTGTTGAAACCTTTTGAAGAAGTGCTGCAAACTTCATCTCATCGAACATGTCAAGATTGTTATTGCTTGATGCACCATCAGTACCTAATCCAACACATACACCTTGACTTAATAGTTCACCTATAGGTGCTGCACCTGATGCAAGTTTCATGTTACTGCATGGGTTGTGTGATACCTTGACATCATACTTTTTAATCAAATCTATCTCATTTTGGTCTAACCATACACAGTGAGCCGCAACAATATCACTATTCAATATACCCAAGTCATTTAAATACTCAAAGGGTCTTTTATTTTGATGGTTCTCTTTTGAGTCATTAATTTCCTTCATTGTCTCATTCATATGAATGTGGATACCAACTTGGTACTTATCCGCTTCCTTTCTGACCCTCTCAAGAAGCTCACTTGAAGTGGTATATATTGAGTGTGGACCGAACATTGTAGTGATTCTTCCATCAGCAGTATTGTTGTGATTTTTTATGAGTGCAATGTTTTCCTTGAATTCGTTTTCACGTTTTTCCTCAATGCCGAAATCAATCATACCATATGACAACACTGCCCTCATACCAATTTCTTCAACAGCTTGGGCAACTCCATCCATATAGAAGTACATGTCTGAAAATGTGGTTGTTCCGGATTTGATCATTTCAGCAGCACCAAGGAGTGCGCCAATATAACAGTACTCCCTATTCAAGTGTGCTTCCATAGGCCAGATGTGATCATTTAGCCAAGTGTCCAATTCCAAGTCATCAGCTATTCCACGAAGCAATGACATTGAAATATGAGTATGAGTGTTTACAAGTCCAGGCATCAATATCTTATCACTTGCATCGATGACCTTTTCTGCATTTGATTCATCAATTTCCTTATTGATCTCTGCTATCCTATCTTCAACTATCAATACATCTGCATTTTTCTCTTCTGTTTTTCCATTTCCCAATGGATTTAAAATGGTTGCATCTTTAATTAATATGTTTTGACTTTCCATTTACTCACCTTAAAGTCCATAATTTGATTGAATCTTAAGTCCATAATTCATTGAATAAACTGTAATTGTAAAATCTAATTAAATAATTTTCATTTATAAATCATTTTATAATTATGATTATAATTATAAAATTCTAATTAAATATCTTATTTTTTTAATATTTATATTATTAATTTAAAACTTAAAGATTTTCATAAAAAATAGATTTATTTAAATTTAAAAAATAAATTTAAGAAAAATAATTAAAAAAAGAAAAAATTATTAAAAAATAATATTAATAGAGATTAGTTAATCCCTATTTTAAAATTAATTTAGCTGTTTTAGTAATCGCAGAATAAGTTCCATCACCTGCAAACTTGGCAGTGACACCATAAGTTCCCTTTTTAGTCAGGCTTACCTTAACTGTTGCGACTCCCTTTGCATTGGTTGTGGCGGAATAGGTCTTTCCATTTACGGTGAATGTGACCTTTTTGCCCTTTACCACTTTGCCATTTGCAGATTTGAAGGTTGCAGTCAATGATTTGGTTTTGGCTGTTGCCTTATAGGATTTATTAGGAACTGTCAAACTAGCTTTCTGTTTATTAACGGTGACTTTAGCTAAAACATATGAAGCTGTGTATTCATCATCCCCTGGATAGGATACTACAAGGCTATAAGTGCCTGCATTAGCAAGATTTATTTGCAGTTTGCAAGATCCGTTCTCATCTGTTTTCATATTGTATACCTTACCATAGAATCCTATTTGAACGGATTTGTTTGCTAAAGCATTTCCCTCATCATCCTTAAGCACTATAGGGAAGTATTTGCCAATATTGCCATCGGTTGCAGTGTCAACAGCAACTGCGGTAATGTTTGAATAGATTATCTGGGACTGCCTTTTGCTGATGGTGACATCTGAATCCAGGAAAGCGTCCTCATATACGTCATCACCTTCAAAGGCAATCTTGAAATTAAAGAGTCCTTGATAGAGATTGGAAAATACAACCATTCCCTCATCATCGCTTAAGATTGACAATGAATTCTGATTTCCCTTATCGTTTGTTATGATAATCTTAAGGATTTCATTTGCCAAAGGGATTCCATCCTGATCTTTTAAGCTTATTTTAAGATTGTCATGAACATTCAATAGATTCCTTTCAATGGAAATGATTGGGGAATCCTTCCTGATGACATTTACAACAAAACTTAATCCGGAATTATTGTATACATCATCATTTGAGAAATCCAAATTGAAATTATAGGTTCCATCGGTCAAGTTCAAGTTGAATGTGAAGAATCCGTCCTCATCACAGATTAAATCACAATATTGGTTTAATTGGCTGTTGAATAATCTCAATGTCTTATCCTTTATTATGTTTAAGCTTGAGTCAATCAAATAGAATTTCAATTCATCATTGGATCTGGCAAATGTTGTAATGTTTGATAAGTTAAGCTCACCGACCGCTCTAATTTCAGTATTGATCTTAGAGACAGTGACATTAAATGTCATGTTGGAAGAGTCATGCAAATCATCCCCATCAAATGAAGCCAAAAACTTATAGTTTCCGGCAATCAAATCCAAGATGAAATTCGCATTTCCCTCTCCATCGGTAACTAATGAAACCGGACTAAAGCTGAAATCAGCACCTGAATCATAAAGTTCACTTTCAAGCAATGAAATTACAATTGCCTTATTGGCCAATGGAGTGGAATTCCAATCCAATAGTTTTATTATGACCTCATCCTGTGACCTTGCAATGGTTGTTACATTATCCAATTGAACAATGCTTGTTATGCCTGCATAATTCAAGCTTAAACTTGCAGAAGTGTTGAAGGTGGATGGGATGAAACCTGAATAATTGAAATTAAAGCTTGTGGTAACAATCTCCTTAACTGAATTAATGGCTAATTTAAGTGTAATGGAAACTGATTCCCCTTCGGTTAAATTATCCAAATGCCATACTTTAGTGCTGTAATTGAAGCCGCCCTTAAAGTAGGATGCGGATTTGACTGTAACTCCACTGTCTAAAGTGGCCTTTACATTTACATCACTGATATAATCCCCTTCATTTGTTATGGTAAGAGTAATCTCTACATTATCTCCAGAGTGATAGACACTGGCATTTGACTTGATATTTAAGAAAACATCAGCATATCCTGAAGCATATGCCTTGAGACAGACATTGGCCTTTTCCAATGTATGGTCTTGAGCATATTGGAAAAACTTGACAGGTTCATTATAGCTTGCCAAGTCATACCAATTGATTCCGTCAGGACTAATGAATGATTGGCCTTCCTCTGCATCTGCACCACTGCTGTAACCGCTTCTTTGTGCTTCTATTGCTACAGGGAACAATGAAATTGGAGTTGTCAATTTTACAGCCACCCTAAAGACATCATCCTTGGTTAGCTCCACAAACTCATCCAATTTGATGGTGTGATAGCCGGCTCCCTTAATAATGCCTTCCTGAATATGCTTCACCACTCCATTTACTGTAATGTTTACCAAATAGCTTGAATCTCCATAGGTGTATAAGCCGAATGCAGATAAAGGATTGTTGTTTTTAGCTGTAAACTGATTTGCAAACCATGCTGTGCTGCATTCAAATCCTATTGATTCAAAGGTGTTTCCTAAAATGTCATACTGATAATTTGTCTTATAATCTGTTGCATTTCCCACTTTGGTAAATGCCATGGCAGATAGGGTGTCCAATCCGTAACCTGCAAATGTCTTATCATAATAGGAGATATACCAATATCCATCATAGCCATGGTCAGTGTTCCAGCTGTTTTTTATGATGAAGGCGCCGTCTCCAGGTGGCCTTACAGCAAAATTATCTGCAGAGTAATTGTCATCCCAACCAATTAAGGTAATTGCATGGTTGGAAACGCTGATTACATCAAGGTAATAATCTGGATTATATTGGAAGGAGCTGTCTGCATTTATTGTAGTGTATAAGGCTCCATATGTCATCAATGCTGCCTTGATTTGATTAATGTCCAAATAATTCAAACGGACTGGAAGGTATAAAACATCTTGAACGAGCTTAATTGGCTTTAGATTGGATGGTGAAGCATGCCCTGAATCATCAAAAGGATCTTGGCTTTCATTTAGTGGTCCGCTCCAACGCAAGAGGTAAGCAAGGGACATGAAATGGTTTCCGCCATCTGACCAGTCTGTACCGTTCAATCCATAAATTCCCATAAGGTTTTTCATATTGTTTTCTGAAAAGTCATAGCTTATGTTTTCATACTTCAAGAGATAGGATTCCAATGCCGCAAGTGTTGTGAATGCCCAACAGGATCCGCTTCCTCCCTGATCTTTTACGGGACTTACCCATCCATAATCTCTTAAATCATATTTTGAAGGCAAATCAACCAGGGATGCATCATCAAATGGTCTTTCAATAATCAATTGGTCTTCAAGGCACATGAATAACTTTTGGGGATTTTGAGCAATGTTGTTTTCAAAGTGAAGATTTGATTCATTTACAAAACCATTTAAATTAAAGAAGGTTCCATTTGAGTCACATATTCCATTTGCCAAATTATTGGAAATTGTAGTGTTGCTTATAATGAGATTGTTGGCCTTATTTATTATTGCAGAACCAAAAGTGTAATTTCCATAAAGGCTGTTGCCGTCTATTGTGGAATTGAGGACATAGACATTATGGGAAGCCCAAGTGGAGATTCCTCCGCCCATGGCATAGGAAGAATTTATGATATTATTTGAAATGGTGGAATTGAAAAGAACCAAAATTCCGCTGTAATCATAAATGGCTCCTCCAGATCCATAATCTCCTAAAACTGTGTTGTTTGTGAATTGGGAATTGATTATGGTGATTTCACCCATATCATTTAATAATGCCCCAGCATATGAATCGCCATCTCCTAAAGCCTTATTGCCAATGAAGTGACTGTTGTAGAATTTTACAAAAGACTTTTCAATGTAAACCGCCCCTCCGCTACCAGGATATATTTTTGTACTATAGTAGGAGGCTGTTGAATTTCTGGCGGTGTTGTTTACAAAATTAACATTGACAAAGTTGGCTCCGCTTTCATTCATATAAATGGCGCCTCCATAATAGGAGATTCCATTTGCAAGGGTTAAATTAAAGACGTTTACAAGTGGGCTTACAGCTCCATAAGTCTGTGGAGGTGAAATGTAAAATATCTGATAATTGTTTGCACCACTTATTATGGTATTTGAAGTGCTTTCACCAACAATATTGATGTTTTTGTTGATCTTAATACTGTTTGATATTTGATAGACCCCATTTGCCAAATATATGTTTGTTTTGGTGTTGGAACTGTTTGAAAATAGAGCATATGCAGAATTAAAAGTTCTGAATGGATTTTCAATGGTTCCGGATTCCACATTTCCACTATATGATGCATTGACAAATATGGTATTGTCATTTGTAAATATTATATCCAGGTTTGTGAAATTTAGACTTAAGTTAGGAGAGTTATAGTCTATTGCATTTCCATCTGCCAGATTGTGATTTCCATTATCATCATTTGATTCTGTGTTTTCATCAAGCAAGTTAGAATTTTCAGGATTATAATCATGTGAAACCAAATTTTCAGGATTATAATCATCTAGAATATAATCATCAGAACCCAAATCATCAGAAATGGAATTATCCAAGTCCAGATTATTGGATTCCAAATCAGTGCCATCCAAATTTAAATTGTCTTCCAAATTTGCATCATTATTTATTTGGTCACAGCTTTGAGACAAGCTTGCATCATCAATTCCATCCACATTGCATTCACTTGCAAAGCTTATAGGCAAGCAGATTAAAGAAAGCAGGATTAAAGCAATGCCCAACAATTTATTCATCTTCATAAAAATCCCCAATCAATAATTCATTATATTATTTATCTCTCTTATCATAATAATAATTTTTGTTAATGTTTTATTACTTTTATTGAACTTCACTATTTTATTATCAGCCTTGCAGTCTTCTTCTGCAACTTATCTGTTCACTATTTTATTATCAGCCTTGCAGTCTTGTTCACTGCAGCATATCTGACATCATTTGCAAACTTGGCAGTGAAACTGTATGTTCCCTTTTTATTTAAGCTGACATTCACTGTTGCGACTCCCTTTGCATTGGTTTTGGCTGAATAATACTTTCCTGCCACAATGAATATTATTTCCTTGTTTCTGACTGGCTTTCCGCTGGCAGATTTCAATGTTGCAGTTATTGCCTTTGTCTTTGCACTTGCACTGTATGATCTGTTTGGAACTGTTAGGCTACCCTTTTGTTGAGTTACATTGATTCTTGCAACTGCAAATGATGCATCGTATTCATCATTTCCAAGGAAGCTGATTGCAAATGTGTTTGAGCCTGCGGAACCAAGGTTGATCTGCAGTTTTGCGGTACCGTTTTCATCGGTAATTATGCCTTCGTTTTCTGCATTGTAGATTTTTCCGTTGAATCCGATTTCCATAGGAGTGTTAGGAATTGGGGTTCCATCCTCATCCACCAATGTGAAGTTGAACCATTCCCCGACACGTCCGTCAAGGCCCATGTCAACAGCAGTTGTAAGCATATCATTGTAAATGATCTTAGTTGCCTTTCTCTTAGGGGTAATGTTTTGGGAGCCTATGCTGATGCCGTCTCCTGAACTTATGCTTGTCACCTCAAATTCAAATGGGTTTATGCCAGCGCTTATGGAATTGGCTGAAATATTAATAATATTGTTAGGGGAGAGTATTCCCCTTTCAGATTCAAGATATAAAATGTCTATGGACTCAGCTACATCCCCCTCGCTGACCAGTTCAAAAATGTTGTTTGTAATGCTGATTGCTTGAGTGTCGATGGCCAATGAATCTTCTGTGTCATTTAGAGCTATGGCCTTTAGGACAATGTCCCTACTGTTCAACTTAAATTCAATATCTCTAATGCTTACGGTTTGAGGGCCATCATTGGATTTTGGAGGAAGATTGAATATAGGATTTCCGTCTCCTGCACTTGCAATTACAGTTTCCTCATTTCCTGCAATGGCCAAATCCTTAGTAATGTTTATATTGGAAACATTTGTGTAGATGTAGTTTCCAAGCTGTATTGTGTCACCAGGATTTGCAGAATCTATAGCCCTTTGAATATCCAGTGCATCTCCATCACCAGTATGCTTTACAGTCACATTGCCTATTCCATAAACGGTTAAGATGGCCTCACAGGAGGTGTTTCCTTCATATCCGTCACAATTTATGGCAGCGGCGACAGTGTATTTCCCCACTTCATCAATTGGATTGATGATAACGGACCCCTTGCCCTCATTGATTTGAACAGGATAAACCTTATCATTTACAGTGATGTTTGCATCGAGGCTTAAAGGATTGTTGAACTCATCATAGAGGAAAAGCTGAACTTTAGATGCCTCACCTACAACAACATCATCCAGTGATATAGATAAATTAACATTGGTTATTCTTACTTCAATCAGGCAGGACTCTTCAGATTCCAGATATTTTCCGCTTCCATTGAAACTTACAGATATTGTGTTAATGCCATCATTAAGATTCTTAAGCTCTACAGTTGCCTTTCCATCGGTGACATTGACTGTTTCCTCATTTCCATTGACTGAGAGGATGACTGTTCCATTGATTGGATTTGTGTCAATGCCATTCAAGCTAATGTTCAAATCGGCATGTCTGACTGTTATGTTATTGCTTTCCAATTCCAAAGAAATTGTAGTGTTAATGTACAAGTCCATTGTATTGAATTCCAAAGATTGGCTATCAATGGTTGCAATGACAATATTGCCTTTAGCGTCTGATGTGAAGAGGGATTCTCCAGAGCCATTGGATAATATTCCTGACTGTGGAGCGAATGATCCTGTTGAAGAGGAGAATTTGAACAGGCGCTCAAAAGGATTGCCTGCATAGTTTTGATAATTTGGATTATCCCTGATGAAAGTGCCATCATTATATTTTTCCAAAGATGAGAGCACTTTATACTCATTTAAGTCTGAATTATTCTCATCACCACATATTTCCACTGTCAAATCCATCACAACCCATCTGTTGATGCTTGCATTTGAAGCCAAGACAGGCAAAGCGCTTAAATCATTTGCTCCCCACCAGTTGTCCTCTAGGATTATCCTTCCGCCGCTAGGCAAGTAAAGGGTGGTGTCCTTATATATCTGGGTATTCTTATCTGTGTCACTATTGTTGATTATTGCAGAGTTGGTGATGTTCAAATCCACATTCCTATCGAATATTGCTCCACCTCCACGGGTGTTTTTAGCAGAGTTATTCTCAAATAGGCTGTTTCTAATCATTATGTTTCCAACTCTGGTATCGGAAATTCCGATTAAGCAAATGGCGCCTCCACCATAGATTGAGGAACTGCCTGTAGCCTTATTTCCAATAAAGCTTACATTGTCCATTTCAAAGTTTCCCTCACATCTTTGAAGGAATATGGCTCCACCGGCTACTGCCTTATTGTTTATGAACTTAGTGTTCCTAATGGTCTTGTTTCCGTTGACCACTTGCATGTAAATGGCACCGCCACCATAACTGCCGCCCTTTGCAGTATTGTCCATAAAGACACTGTCGAAAATCTCCAGACTTGGAGGATAATCCAAGCTGGTGTAGTAGCCATCGGTGTAAATCACACCTCCGCTTCCTCCGCTGGCACCGTTATCCACCATATTATTGGAGAAGGTGGAATTGATGATGGTCAAATGACCTACTGAATAAATGGCACCTCCATTTGCATTCTTGACAATGGAATTTGAGATCTTTACAGTATCAAGTGTCAAGTTGCCCATATTTGTAATGGCGCCTCCTGAAGAAATGGTGTTTGCCCCATTTATGAAGGTTATGTTTTTGATGAAGAGATTGGACTTATAGTTGGAAATCATTCCGCCGGTATAATAAACCCCATCCAAAATGGATTTGTTAATGCCTTCACCTTCAATGGTAAGGTAGGTTTCACCAAGATATACGTCACAGAATTCGTAAGTTCCTTCAAGGAAGAAGATGTGATGTGATCCTCCCTCTTCCAAAGCCAATGAAATTGCCTTTCCATAAGTCCTTACAGGAGATTCAATGGAACCGTTCCAATCATCATTACCATTGTTTGAAATGTAGATGACCCCATAGTAATTGTTTACAATGAAGTCTATGTGCACAAGTGCGTTTTCTGTCCTGATGTCAAGGCAGGCCCCTCCATCCTGAACTGTAAATACACTATTTGCCTCCTTATCCCTTGTAACGATATAATAAGGATATATGCGGCCTGCAGTTGCATTCATTCTAATTGCAAATTCCCTTGAAATCTTGCCTCCAGTCAAAGGCACTATATCTCCTGAGCTTGTCATCACATGGTTAAAGTCAATTGAAACATTTACGGAGTTTCCTACCTTTAAGACACCAGTATTGTTAAGGCTTACATGCAAGATAAGCCATTGGTCGATGGTTATATTGGAGCCTCTTATGGTCTCATTCGGATTATTGGTTCCCCACCAGTTATTGTTTGCAATGGCAATGCCTTGCCTTATGCCATTTTCTGAGTCCATTGCAGCTGTTTCCAATGAGATGCTATTCACTATTGAGCAATATGAAATGTCTAATCCTGCCCCCAATACATAAATGGCAGCCATAGGATTTTGCCCTTCTTCCTCACCAATCGCATCCACATCAATTCCAGTGTTGTTTTCAATTATTGAATTCCTTATTGCAATCAGGTTTCCCTCTGCACCATCTATTGAAATGGCAGCTGCATTTCTTTTGGAAGAGCAATTCACTATGGTACAGTTTTCAACAAATGCATTTGAATTGAAAAATAGGATTGCACCAGCAGCATTATTGGCGCTGTTGCTTATGAAATCACATTTTCCAATGGTAATGTTGCTTGCCTCCAAATATAATGCTCCGCCGTTTTCTGCAGCATTGTCCCTAAACTTGGAACCTGTTACCTTTAAGTTTGCCAAATCACTTGATTCCTTTATATAAATGGCACCTCCATTGGAATTGGAAGTGAAATTATAGAATTTTGTATTGTTGACGCTTATCTTTCCACTGCCATAATTATAATAGATTGCAGATCCATTGCCATTAACCAATAGATTATCAAAGGTACAGTTATTTACAGTTAAATTGACAAATAGGCCATTATTTGAAGCTCCACTGCCAAGATTTCCTTCATCATTTAAGGCAATGCTAATGGCTCCACCATTTTCCGCACCGTTCACATTTGTAAATCTGATGTTTTTAAATGATGCCACCCCATCTCTTATGGTAAAAATGCTTGAATTTTGGCCTTTTCCATCAATTACAACATTTCCATACCCTATGAATGCAAAATGAGGAGATTCGAAACCACTTCCATAGGCATCTATTTCAAATCCGCTTTCTTCATAGACGCCGGCTGAAATATGGATTTTTGCATTGGCCTTCAGTGACTTGGCAATTTCAATGGCATGGAATATGGTCTTGAAGGCAGTGCCATTTGTCAGTCCATCATTTTCATCATTTCCTGATTTGGAAACAAAATATTCATTATAAACTATTGCTTCAGCCAGCTCTATATTATAAATGAACTCCTCTAAACCAGATTTGAATGAGATGGTTTCAGGACCATCCAATGCAGGTGCATAAATCAAATTAACAAAGCCATCCTTTGTGTAGACTTTAGCGACCTTTCCACCGTCTTCCAACATTCCGCCACCTAATGGAATGCCATTCATCATGGTTCCGGAATTTATCCTAAAATTGCCGTTTTGAGAACTGACCACTATTTCCGCACCTGAAATTCCCTCATCCAAGAAATAGGATTCCCCATTTTCATTCAATATTTTGTCAATGCTTATGGATATCGGATACTCCTCTCCTGCAATCAGGTCATTGACATCAAAGTCAATGGACATTATGAACCAATTGTCAATGCCTACACCCTCTGAAACCAATGATTTGGGATTGCTGTTTGTTCCCCACCAATTATAATTGGCGGTGATGTTTGTATCATTGGCATTGTTTACAATATAGTCAACGTCATTGTTTATGAAAGATGAATACTCTATTACAATAGGTGATTTTGCTTGAATTATTGAACTGTTTATAGCCACTGTAGTGTTTATGGAGTTATTGTAGAAGGAAGATGAGTTTATATAGGTTCTTGAGTTTTTGCTAATGGTTTCAGATGTCCAGATAATTCCTACAGGACTGTTTCCGCTTAATGAAATGTCATTGAAAGTGGAATTTTCAATCTTCATATATCCCCTGTTTTCAACTATAGCATTGGCATTACCAGAGATGTTATAAAAATGGGAATTGGTCAATGTCAAGTTTGCCAGATCATTGTTTACATAAACCACTGCCCTTAAGAAGCTGTTTGAGATATTCTTAAAAATACAGCTGTTGACCTTCACCTTAGCCTCACCAAGAACATATACATAGGAAGCACCGCCATTTGTGGTTCCATCCAAATCAATGAATCTGCAATTGGAGATGGTTCCGGTAGAATTTCCCATAAAGCGGACCACCCCATTCTTATTTGAAATGATATGGGTGAAAGTGCAGTTGTCACACATCAAATTGGCACGGCCTGCCATGCTTAAAATCGGATTGGTTGCAGCAGCTGACTCTGAGGTGAATACAATATTCTTAAGGCTGACTGTCTTTATGTTATCGCTTGTATATCTGAATACGGCCAATTTTGATGTTCTATTTATAATTGCTCCATTTTCACCTATGAAGTATAGATTTTTAGACAATGGTATATTGTCCTGATTATAGACTCCATTCAAAAGATATATGGTGGATCCCTCACCAGCAAGAGAAACCGCTGTTGAAATATTTCCCACTGGACTGTCCCTTGACAATCCATCATTTTCATCATTTCCATTAGGTGATACATATATTGCATTAGATTCATCCCTTAGGACGTTTGAATTAGGATCATTAGATTCTTGAAGATTTGAATTAAGACCATCACAATTAGAGTCTAAAGAATCACTTTCAACATTAGATAAGTCATTGGATTCATCAATAGAATCAGATAAAACCAAATCATCATCAAAATTACTGCCAATAGAATCAGATAAAATACCCTCATCCAATTCCAAATTACTGAAATCATTAGAATCCGTTGCACTTGCTGCACTAAATCCTAACGATAGCATAAATATCAATGCCAAGCAAAAAATCATAGCCCTTCTTATTTTCACATTTTCCATCTCCATAATAAAATTATTCTTTAATAATTTAGATAATTCTTAAAATAATCCAAATTATCTTTCTAATTATCCAATAATTTTTTATAAAAATTACAAAAAATCATAATGTTTATAAAAAATTATCAGCTTAACAAGTTTCTTTTGAATCATCTGAAAAAAATAAAAGTTCTAGAATTTTGAGCATAACGCTCAAAAAACTAGATTAAAATTTTTGTCTTGATTTTTTCACACCGCCTATTTAATGGTAAGTGTAGCTGTTTTGTTTATTGGCGCATATCTGACGTCGTGGTTAAACATTACAGAGAACTTATAGGTTCCTTTCTTGTTTAAGCTTACTTTTACAGTTGCAACACCATTAGCATTGGTCTTGGCAGAGTAATATTTGCCGTCTACGATAAAGACGATCTCTTTGTTTCTGACCGCTTTTCCGCTAGCTGACTTAAGTGTAGCGGTTAATGATTTGGTCTTTGCACTTGCAGAGTAAGACTTGTTAGGAACTGTTAAGGTACCTTTTTGTGCGGTTACGTTGATTCTTGCAACAGCAAATGAAGCATCGTACTCATCATTTCCAAGGAAGCTGATTGCAAATGTGTTTGAACCTGCGGAACCGAGGTTGATTTGTAATCTTGCGGTACCGTTTTCATCAGTAATGATGCCTTCGTTTTCTGAATTGTAGATCTTACCGTTGAATCCGATTTCCATAGGAGTGTTAGGTATTGGAGTTCCATCCTCATCGACTAATGTGAAGTTGAACCATTCACCGACACGTCCGTCAAGGCCCATATCAACAGCGGTGGTAACCATGTCCTTGTAAATGATTCTGGTTGCCTTTTTCACTGGAGTCAAGTTTTGAGGAGTGATGCTTACATCATTTCCTGAACCGACACTGGTTACATCAAACTCAAATGGATTAATGCCTGCGGTGATTTCATTTCCGCTGATGGAAATTTCACCGGTTGGTGACAATATTCCTCTTTCAGATTCAAGCTCTAAGATTGTTACAGATTCGCCAACAGTAGTTTCGTTTACAAGCTCGAAAGTGTTTTCCTTAATGTTAATGGATGGAGTGACAATAGACAATGGGTTAGTGTCGTTATCGGCGGTTGCCTTAACAACGGTGTCTCCATTAGCTAATTTGAAGTCAATTCCAGTGATGTTTACACTTTCTGGACCGTTTTCTGAGATTGCTGGAACATTGAAGATAGGGGTTCCGTCACCGGTTGAGGTGATGGTTGTTCCTTCAGTTCCTGCAAGGGTTACAGGCTTGGTTATGTTCACGTCAGCCACATCAGTGTAGCTGTAGTTGCCTAATTGGACAACATCTCCTGGGTTTGCAGCATCGATGGCAGCTTGGATGTCGTGGGCATCTCCAGCATCAGTGTGTTTGACGGTTACGTTTCCAGGGCCGTAGACGGTTACGCTGGTTTCCACAGCAGCTGGAGCGTAAGCTTCATCGTTGAAGCTTGCAACAACGTCATAGGTTCCGGTTTGGGCAAATGGAGCAATGGAAACTGATCCTTTGCCGTCAGTTACGGTTACGTTGTATTCGTCTTCACCAATGGTTACCTTGACGATACCGGATACGCTGTTTCCTTTGGCATCAACCAATTTAATGTTGATGTTGGAGGATTCTCCGACAATTGCGTCATCGACGATTACGGTCAATTCAGTGCTTAATGGCAAGTTGTATTGGACAAGATTGTCCTTGCCTTCAGTGAATTTTACAGCTGCGTCACCGACTTTTTCACTTGCATAGAGTGTGTTGTCGGTTACAGTGTTGTTTGCGCCGGTCTTAAGGTCAATTGCGTATTCGCTGCTTGTTCTGATGTCGTTTGCTGTGATTGTGTTTTCGCCTGAGTTTACGGTTACAAGTCCGGTTATTGTGTTTCCAGTCATTTCAGTGCCTTTTGCAGCAGCTGCAACAGTTACAGCACCATTAATGGTGTTGCCTTTCACGATACAGTTTGCGCCGCTTACGGTTAATGTGTTTGCGGTGTTTCCTTCTGCAGTGCAGTCAGCGTTAAGTGTCATTGCGCCAGCAACATTGTTGTCTAGTACAGTGCTGTTTACCATAGCAGTCAATCCGCATCCGCCGGTTAAGGTGTTGTTGATGTAGCTGTTATGGCCGCTTGGTTGTGGTGCTGCTCCCCATGTGGATTGCTGTACGATACCTGAACCTGGGTGGTTTACGGTATTGTTTTCGATGAGGTTGTATGCACCGATGACTGCGATTGCATAGCAGAATCCTGAATTTACTTTACTTTCAATCACATTGTTTGTGATGTTGTTGTAGCATGGGGTGTCCCCTGTTCCTACATAGGTTGTTATGTAGATGATGTTTCCGCTGTTCTTTGTAGCATTGATGACATTGTGGTCAATTACACAGTAGCTGGATTTTCCGATTACTAGACAGCTTGATCCGGTTCCTCCGTTTTCGAAGTAGCTGTTTTTGACAGTTACGTATGAGGAGTTGGATCTTATGCTTAGGAATCCGGTTGATGATCCTACGCCGTTCATGTTTGCAACCATGTGTATGTTGTCGATTGTGACATCATGTGCGGTTGTAATGTAGAATGCGGTGTTGAGGAACTTGAGTCCGGTTACGTTGGTTCCTGAACCTCCAGCCAATATGTTGAAGCTTCCGGTCTTGTTGGTTTCGATGAATGCGTCGCCGGTTGTACTTACGATGTTTACAGGCTTGTTTATGTTAGTTGTGTATGCGCCGAGGAAGTCTCCTTGGAAGTCAAGGGTGGCTCCTTCAGGAACATAGTCAAACAAGGTGTAGTTGTTTTCCCCATCGAAGTAGTATTGGAATGTATCCTTGGTAACAACACCATCCAAGACCATAAAGGTTGAAGTTCCTTCACTTG
>JAUNXF010000079.1 GCA_030539935.1 Methanobrevibacter sp. | reverse complement strand
AAAGTTCCGTATCTTCCATTTTTAACAGATTCGTAAATAAATTTGGTGGATCTTTCAATAGCTATTTCTAAGTTATCCCTATCTGAACTATTTTCATCCTTTTCGTTTAATAAAATAAGATTTGCACATATTGCAGCAGATAGACTACAACCGGTTCCATGAAGGTTATCCGTTTTAATTAAATCCTGATGTAAAGTGCTTATTTCATCTTTTTCTTTATTGTAAATAATATTTGTACCATTAAGGTGGCCACTAGTAATCATGACATTACAAAGTTCTCCGATTTTATATGCTGCCTCTTTTGCATCATCTATTGAATTGATTTCAATATTGGAAAGTTTTTCAGCTTCTGAAACATTTGGAGTTACAAGAAGTGTTTTTTTAAGGAGATATTTTTTCAATGCATCAGCTATTTCCATCTTTGCAAGTGCATCCCCTGCACTTGCCACCATCACTGGATCAACAACTATGCTTAAATCGTATTCTTCGACCTTTTTACTTACAAGTTGGATGATTTCTTTTGAGTATAATAAGCCTGTCTTTGAGTATTTGATAGAGTACTCATCAAAAATAGAATCTATCTGCTCACAGATGTATGAAGTGCTTATTGGTTCGACAGAAAATACTTTTTTAGGGTTTTGTGCAGTTAATGCAGTAACTACAGCACAGCCATGAACTCCATGTGCTGCCATAGTTTTTATATCTGTGCTTATTCCCGCCCCTCCTGAAGGGTCAAATCCTGCAATAGACAGTCCTATCATATTATCACTAATCTAAAAATATATTTTGAAAAGCATAAGCATTAATTGAAAACTATTTCTCATCCATATTTCTTGTAACTTTAAGCCTTTCATGGCCATGGCAAGATTCTACTTTAATTCCAATAGATTCCAAGTATCTTTTAGTTTCTGTTCCATTTCCATGAAGCATTATTTCTCCAAGGTCTTCGGTGGTGTTTACATCAAGAGCCATATAAAATGAATCATGAACTAAAGGGGTTAATTTTTTCCTTTCAGCTTCTTCAATATGCTTTTTAAAACTGAATCCTCCAAATTTCATATCAATTGATAATGGCTTTATGATTAATGCATTGGTTCCCCCTCCTTTGGATGGGACAATGATAAAGTCAAGATGTTTAGCTTGATCAATGAGGAGCTTAATATTGGTTTTGCCGATTAATGGAATGTCGGATGGCAAAATAATAACTTTTCTTGTTTTCTTGCGAGACCATTTCATTGCTTGTTTCAATGCTTTGTTTAAAGGAATTTCATCACCAGATTTTGTGGCTTTAGATGGTTTATGGTCTTCTTCAATAATTGTAGTAAGCTCTAATTCTTCTGCATAGGCTAAAACATCCTCATCTTTACTTATTATTATAATTTTATCTACAATAGGTTTTAATGTGGTTGCAATATCTTTTAACATGGCTTTTAAAAGATTTTTTCTCTCATCAGGTGTTAAAAAGGGAGATAATCTTGTTTTAGCATTTGCAAATTGATTTACAGGAATTATTGCATAAATTTTATCCATTTCCATTCCTCTTTATTATTCAAATATAAATTGTGATTCTTTTAAATCCATTTTTTGAAAAATTTTTATCAAGGGGTTTAAGACCAATGGTCTTAAAATCTTGTTAGTATGTCTTAGCCATTAAAGCAATGTGTTTTGCTGGTTTTCCACAATGTGGGCAGACCTTATCAGTTTCAACATTCTCTTCATTAATTCCGAGAATATCCACATCTGTTTCCTCTTCAATGGCTTTGCCGCATTCTTCCTCGCCACACCAGTAGAATTTAACTACTTTTCCTTCATCTACAATGTCTGAAACATTTTCAAGTGTGTCTAGTGCAACTATCTTTTCTTCCTGTCTTTTCCAAGCTGCAGATTTTAAGTTTTCTTCAATTTCCAATAATAAGTCAGACACTTTTTCAGCTACATCATCGTCAAGGCTAATTTCAATCTTTTCTCCGGTATCCCTTCTTCCAAGAATTGCTACGTGATTATTCAAGTCTCTTGGACCTAATTCAAATCTGAGAGGTGTTCCTTTCAATTCCCAATCAAAGAATTTTTTCCCTGGCCTGATGTCTCTGGTATCAATTTGAACCCTTATGCCTTTAGCTTCTAGGGAATCCTTTATTTCCATACATTTGGCCATTACCTCTTCTCCACCATCCTTAAAGATGATTGGTATAATTGTAATTTGTTTTGGAGAAATTTCTGGAGGCAATTGGAGACCTTTTTCATCTCCATGGGCTGCAATAGCTGCTGCAATTACCCTATCGGATATTCCATAACAAGTTTGATAAGCGTATTCATGATTTCCTTCCTTATTTTCAAAGGTAATTTCAAAGGTTTTTGCAAAGGTTTGGCCTAAATTATGGACGGTACCTATTTGCAATGTTTTTCCATCAGGCATGATTGTATCAAATGCCATAGTGTACTCTGCACCTGGGAATTTGTCCCAAACTGGCCTTTTGCTGATTAGATAAGCTATTCCCATTCCATCAAAGAACTCTTTGTAAAGTTCAATTCCAGTTTTAACTTGTGATTCTGCCTCTTCAGCACTAGAATGTACAGTATGGGCTTCTGCAAAAGTGGTAATTTCCCTTACCCTTATAAGGGGTCTGGTATGTTTTGTTTCATACCTGAATGTGTTTACAACCTGATATTGTTTGATTGGCAAGTCAATATGGGATCTTACCCATAGTGAAAACATAGGATACATTGCTGTTTCACTGGTAGGCCTAATGGCTAATTTCTCATTTAATTCCTTTTGGCCTCCGTGAGTTACCCAGTAAACTTCATCTTCAAATCCTTTTACATGAATGCCCTCTTTTGCAAGTTCATCTTCTGGAATAAGCAAAGGGAATAAGACTTCGTCATGTTCCTTATCCATCAAATCCCTAAATATATTTAAAGTGGCTCTTCTTATTTGAAATCCATAAGGAAGCCATACAGCCATTCCTTTAATAGGGTATCTTGAGTCTGTTATCTCTGCATTTTCTAAAATGTCATGGAACCATTCACTAAAATTTTCCACATTATCACCTAATTAAATAAAATAATAAGTTTAAGTAAAATAACTAATAAACAGTTAGCACTCTATTAGTTTAATAATATTAATAATTTGTTTTTAATTTATTATATAGTTTATTAGTTTTAGGATAGAATTAGAAATTTCATTTTTTAAATTTTTAAATCAAAACTTATTTAATTTATAGAAAACATATATTAAATTAATATTAATTAACATACTAAAAAATTTAAGAATTATGGATTTGCATTTATTCAATAAAAAATTAATTTTTAAGGAGATAATATGGATTCTAAAACAATTCAAATGCCAAGAGAAGTACATATAGGCCCTAATGTTCTAGATGATATAGGTGAGATATGTAAAAATTTACGTTTATTTGATGAAGCTCTTGTTGTTTCCGGTTTTCATACATTTGATGTGGCTGGAAAACAGACAGTTGAGGCTTTAGAAAGGTCCGACTTTGGAGTTGAAGTTGTAAAGGTTAAGGATGCTTCTATGGAGTCTGTAGAGAAAGTCCAAGAAAAAATAGCTAATGCTTCTGTAGTGTTAGGTGTTGGTGGGGGAAAAATAATTGATGTTGCGAAGCTTGCTTCAACTAATGCTCATAATTATTTCATTTCTGTTCCAACAACTGCATCTCACGACGGTATTGCATCTCCAATGGCATCAATAAAAAACAAGGAAGGTTCAATTTCTAAAAATGCAAATTCTCCAATGGCAGTTGTTGCGGACACTGGCATTATCAACACTTCTCCTTTTAGATTAATCGCTTCTGGTTGTGCAGACATTGTTTCTAATTACACTGCAATAAAGGATTGGAAATTGGCTTACAGGTTAAGAAATGAGCCATATAGTGAATCTGCAGCTGCTTTATCTGAAATGACGGCTAAACTCATTATAAAATCTTCTGATAGTATTAAGGAAGGACTTGAAGAAAGTGCACGGATTGTTGTCAAATCCTTATTCAGCAGTGGTATGGCAATAAGCATTGCAGGATCTTCAAGACCTGCAAGTGGTTCTGAACACTTATTCAGCCATGCTTTAGATAAAGTGGCTAAAAAACCTGCATTGCATGGTGAACAATGTGGTGTAGGAACAATTATGATGATGCATTTGCATGGTGGAAACTGGAAGTCTATTCAAAGCATATTAAAAACCATAGGTGCTCCCACTACTGCAGCAGAATTAGGTGTGGATGAAGATGAGATTATTGAGGCATTGACAATAGCCCATACAATTAGGCCAGAGAGATATACAATTTTAGGAGATAATGGCCTTACAAGAGAAGCAGCTATTAAGTTAGCTAAAAAGACAGAAGTAATCTGATAGTTTTAAATTTATTTCATTGTTAAAATCGCTATTGAGTTGGTTTATGTTTTTGAATTAATTATTTTCCTCTTTAGGTTTTTAGTGTGTTAATTAAGTTTAAAAATTTAAATGAGGATGATTATATGATTACATTAATTGGTAAGGAATTGGCAAAGGAAGGGGTGAATTTTGTATTCTATGAAGCCTCAGAGGAATGTTCTTCCTGTAGGTTTAAGGCCTCTTGTGTAGATTCCTTGGAAGAAGGGCATAGGTATGTAATTACAGAAGTAAGGGATGTTGAACAGAAATGTCCTATTCATGAAGGTGAAAAAGTCAAGGTAGTTTCAGTTGAAAATGGAGAATTCACTATTTTAACTGATTCAAAAGGAGTTTTTGAAGGTTCAAGCTTTGATTTTAATCGTAAAGGCTGTTCAAATAAGGACTGTGATTATAGGCATATGTGTTTCCCGGAAGGAGTGTCAAAAGAAGAAAAAGGAGTTTATGTTAAGGATTTAGGTAAATTTAAAGATTGTCCTAAGGGAAATTCCTTAGTTAAATGTATTGTAAAAATACAGGAAAAATAGATTATATGTTAGTTTAAGATTTTTGTTTATTTGTTCATTTAGTTAAATAATTGTTATTTGGTGTTTATTATGAGTCAAATGAAAAAGGATTGCGGTTATGCAGCAGCTGATTTAGTAAAAGACGGTCAAATTTTAGGACTTGGAACTGGTTCAACTACCCTTTACTTTATTGAAAAAGTGGGTATGAGGGTTCGAGATGAAGGAATTGAAGTAATGGGGATTCCAACATCTTTTCAATCAAGATTGCTTGCCCGCAAATGGAATATCCCATTAACAGATCTTAGTGAGCATGAAATTGATTTGGCTGTTGATGGTGCTGACGAAATTGATCCAGACTTTAATTTAATTAAAGGTGGTGGAGCTGCACACACTTTAGAAAAGATTGTTGATTATTCTGCAGATGAATTGGTTATCATTGCTGATGAATCTAAGCTTGTAGATGTTTTAGGCGCTTTTCCACTTCCAATAGAAATCATTCCAGAGTCTTTAAATCCAGTAACAAAAGCTTTAGAGGATATGGGCGGTAAAGTTGAAGTCAGAATGGGCCAAGCTAAGGACGGTCCCGTTATTACTGATAATGGCAACTTTATTTTAGACGTTGCATTTGGAAAAATAGAGAACCCTATTCCTATGGAAAAGGAGTTGAATACTATTCCAGGTGTGGTTGAAAACGGTTTATTTACTGAAATGGTTGATAAAGTTATTATTGGTTCTAAAGATGGTGTGAAATACTTATAATTGATTATTTAACATTTATTTATCAAAAGTAAACTGTCTATTTCATTCTTTTTAACTTTATATTTTTTTATTTTTTTAATTTCTCTTTTTTCTTATTTTTTTCACTAATTTTTTTTCTTTTCATTTCACTCTTTTTCTATTTTTTATTTTATTTTTCTTTTTTTTTAAATTCTTGCAATAAAACTATATATAATATAATTAAGAAAAATTATATCATATTCTAATATTATATTAATTATTCATCATTCAATTAATCCTATTGATTAATTATTCTTGTGTAAATTTGATTAATTTTATCTTATTAATTTATTAGAATGTTTATAATTCAAAATTCAACTAACTATTTAAAATTAAGATTATTTTAGGATTTGAGTAAATGAAAGTTGTTATTGTTGGTGGTGGAGCTGGAGGAATATCTACAGCTTCAAACCTTAGAAAATTAGATGAAGAAGTTGAAATAGTTGTTTTGACAAGGGATAATCAAGTCTCTTATTCTCCTTGTGCAATTCCTTATGTATTATCCGATAGGATTCATTCATTTGATGATATTGTGATGAGAAGTGTTGATGATTATAAGGCAAAAAATATTGATGTGATGATTGAAACTGAAGTGACTGCAGTTGACAGTGCCAAAAAGCAAATTACCTATTCTAAAGATGGTACAGAAAAAACCATGAGCTATGATAAATTGGTTTTAGCTACTGGTGGAAGTCCATTTGTACCTCCTATGAAAGGAGTGGATTTGGACGGAGTATTTAAGATAAGGACTTTAGATGATGGTAAGAGAGTTAAGGAATGGTCTCAAAACTGTAAAAGCGCTTTAGTTACCGGTGCAGGATTGATTGGTATTGAAATTGCTTATGCATTTAAGAAAATGGGATTGAAAGTGACTTTATGTGAAATGTTGCCTCAGATCGTTCCACGTTCCCTTGATCCGGACATGGCTAAAATCATTACAGATTACCTTATTGAAGAGGGAATCGATGTTGTTCTCGGCCAACCTATTACCGAACTTAAAGGCGAAGATGGAAAAGTAAAAACTGCAATGTTTGATGATGGAACTGAAGTGGATGCAGATATGGTTATCTTGGCTACTGGTGTAAGGGCTGAATTGGATTTGGCTAAAATGGCGGGCTGTGAATGTGGTAGATGGGCTGTTCTTGTAAATGACAGGATGGCTACTTCTGTTCCTGATGTTTATGCGGTAGGTGACTGTGTAGAATCCTATAGTGCAATACTTAGATCAAACACTGTTTCCCAATTAGGTACTACAGCTGTAAGACAGGCTAAAACCTTAGCCCAAACTCTTGCTGGCAGACGTTCCAGATTTAATCCAGTTTTAAATTCCATGGTTACTAAAGTGGGCAAATTAGAGTTTGGTGCAGTGGGATTGACTCGTAGTTTTGCTCAACAAAACAGCATTAAGGCCGTTGTTGGGAAAGTGGAAGCTTTAACAAGGGCAAGATACTATCCAAATGCAAAGCCAATGAATGTAAAAGTTATTTGTGATGCGGATGGTACCATTATCGGATGTCAAATCATTGCAGAGGAAAGGGTGGCTGAAAGAATTGATACAATGACTTTAGCCATTACTGAAGAGCTTACCTGCTTTGAATTAAGTAATATGGAGTTTGCTTATGCTCCTCCTGTTTCAATGGTAATTGATCCGTTAGTTATTGCTGTTGAAGAGGTAAGCAAGAAGTTTGATCACTAATCAAATATTATTTTTTCATTTATTTTTTATTATTCCTTATTTTTTATCCTTAT
>JAUNXF010000078.1:2467-7435 GCA_030539935.1 Methanobrevibacter sp. | reverse complement strand
GAGGACCAAGTATAGGACCTAAGAATCTACCTACAAGTGGCATCATATCAGCTTGAGCTATGAATGAATCAACAGAATTGACTACTTTTTTAGCAGCTTTTCTGTCTTTACCAAATTCTTGTAAATCTTCTTTGGAAATCACGACATCGACACCAGCATTTTTAGCTCCAAGAGCTAATTCCCCATCAGCAATAACACCGATTTTGATCGGTTTACCACGTCCGTGAGGAAGAGCTACTTCTTCACTAAATCTGTTTTCTGGTTTTCTGACATCTAAATCCTTAATGTTTATGATAACATCAATGGATTGAGTGAAGTTTCTCGGCTTAGCTTGTTCTTTTGCCTCCTTCACCGCATCAATAATCTCTTGTGTCATATAAATCCTCCATGAACTTTGTTCATAGACATTTTTTTTACGAGAAATCTTCAAATTAAATAAAATATTAAATTATTTATAAAATCCTTAGATTCCTTTCAATATATCAACTGCAACCATACCCTCCTAGAACAAGTAAGACAATACAGTTCCAGCGTCATTTACATTTTAAGTGAATAAATATTATCTATTTATCATAATTAGCTGTTGACATTAAATTAATAAAGCCATAGATTATAGAAAGTAATTAAATATAAAAATTATTTCATGAAAATAATCTAAATAATTAAAATAATTCAATCATGCAAATTAATCACTTAAATAAATAATATATCAGCATAAATTGTTTTTATAAATTATTCTTAATTGAATTTTAAGCATTTGTAAGCATAGAAAATAGAATAAAAATATGATTAAATTATTAATTCATCTTATAATCAATCTATTCTACTAAAATATCATCGTACTCTCCAGCATCAACTGCTTTTTGAGCATCTCTAGGATCCTTACCGTCAACGGTAATTCCCATACTTACACAAGTACCCATTACTTCTTTGGTCGCAGCTTTGTAGTCATTTGAAAGTAATGAATCGAATTTCATTCTTGCAATCTTAAATGCTTGTTCTACAGATAAATCAGCTGCAACTTCAGCACCAGGCTCATGAGCACCTTTTTCAATTTTAAGTTCATCCATAATAAGTGCAGTTGTTGGAGGGGTACCAATTTCAATTTCAAAATCTTTAGTACTAGTATCAATAGTAATAATTACAGGAACTTTCATACCTGCGAAATCAGCACTTTTCTTATTAATCTCTTCAACTACCTGCATCATATTAACCCCGTGAGGTCCAATTGCAGGGCCTAATGGTGGTCCAGGAGTAGCTGTTCCACCTTCGAGAAGAACTTCAACTGTTTCTTTAGCCATTAGTCAGCCTCCTTTTTAATAATTCTAATTTGATCAGCTTTAACAGTAACAGGAATCGGAACTGCTGCTTCAATTAACTCGAGAACTACTTCTTCACGAGATTCATCTAAACGGACAACTTTAGATTTTTCACCTTTGAAAGGACCGGAAACAAGTTCAACAATACTTCCTTTCTGAATAGATGAGATAATTGGTTGTGGCTTTAAGAATTTCTTAACTTCTTCTAAGGTTATTTGACTGCTTGCATCGATGGTTCCATCTTTGTTTGCACCGACGATACCTCTTAAATGACGAACCTTCATATCTGGGTTTTTCATATCAAGGTTGGTTGCAGATTCAACTATAATATAACCTTTTAATGATTCTGGCACAACGATTGATTTAATATCTACTCCAGGCTTATCCGCTTTCATCGCTAAAAGTCTTGCAACATTTCTTTCTTGACCTGCTGATGTTTTAAGAGCAAATATGGAATTTTTAGCATCTTCCATTTAAATTCACCTATATGATTAATATTTATCAATTATTAATAAATTTATAGATTAAATTAATAGTTATATAAAGTAAAATTTTATTATTTCCCTTAATTTAAATCCATATAGAAGCACTTTCTTTCAATTCTAATCTAAATTTTTGTAAAATTACAAAACAGCAGCGATTATTTGAATTTTGTAAGAATAACAAAATTAAATAATTTATAGACTAAAATCTACAATTTAAATTTAAGAAAATATGAATGTTAAAGTAAAATAAATAAAATTAGATTCATATAATAAAAATATATATGTTATTTATAATATATAAATGTTTCAAATTTTTAGAGTTTCAGAAGAAAAAAAGAGTAAAAAAATTAATAACCAAAATTTTGGTCATTACTGAAAAATTATAAAAAATAGCTAAAAAAAATGAAATATTTTTTTTAGATAAAAAACAATAGCCAATTATAAAATCTAAACTATAAACCTAATAATTGACCAAATAATACAATGATAAAACCGATTACTCCAATAACAGCTATTCCTATTGCAGTAACTTTAGAAAAATCAAAAAATTCTTCACGATCTGGTTTTCTAGCTACTTTTAATACTCTTTTACTTTGCTTTATAAAATCACTAGTAGTTTCTTTAATATTCATTGAAAATCCCTACATATATAAAAGTTAAGTCAATAATAAATTTTTGAATAAAAAGATTAATTTCATTATTTTCAATCTTAATTTAATCTTAATTTATAATAATATTATATTTTTTATTTGATTACATTAATAAAGTTTTCCATGAAATTATTAAAAAATGATTGAATTAAAAAAATAGAATTAAAAAGATTATAAAAATATTTTAAAATAAAATTTAAAAAAATAAAAAAAGGGATAGTTAAGAGCAATCACTCCCAACCAGTAAAAAGAATTTTTAATTAAGGTTTTGTGGCAATCCACAAAACGCTTAGTGATTAGAATATACCATCCAAGAATTCATCTAAAGGATCTGCAGGAGCATCATCATTTTGTCCTAAAGCGGTTCCTACAAATTCATCATCAATGTCTATTTCTTCAAAGTCATCGTTTTGAGGTTCAATGGTATATTGGGATTTTACACCAGAAACAACAATGGTAGTTCTTATCATGTTTTGCAAGTCTTCATCAATTTGAGCTCCCCAAATGATGTTTGCTTCTGGGTCTAATCTGTCACCGACAATTTGCACAATCTTTTCAGCTTCATTTAAGGTAAGGTCAGAACTACCTGAAATGTTAATCAAAGCACCTTTAGCATTGGAAATGTCAATGTCTAATAATGGGCTGCTTAATGCTTCATGTACAGATTCAATAGCTCTGTCACCAGATTCTGATTCTCCCATACCAATCATAGCCATACCGGAACCTTTCATGATTGAACTGATATCAGCGAAGTCCAAACTAATGAGTCCAGGTTTGGTAATGAGTTCAGTGATTCCTTTAACTGCTCTTCCCAAGATTTCATCTGAAGCCATGAAAGCTTTGTTTAAAGGAAGGTTAGGAGCAACTTCTAACAATTTATCATTAGGAATGACAATTACAGTGTCTGCATTTTCCTGAAGTTTTGCTAAACCGATTTCTGCATTTTCTCTTCTTTTTACACCTTCAGCAGAGAATGGCATGGTTGCTACTGCAACAGTTAATGCACCTGCTTTTTTAGCCACTTTGGCAATTACAGGAGCGGAACCAGTACCGGTTCCACCACCAAGACCGCATGTTACAAATACCATGTCAGCCCCTTCTAACTCGGTTCTGATATCCTCTTCACTTTCTTCAGCGGATTCTTCACCTATAGCAGGTTCTCCTCCAGCACCAAGACCACCGCAGGTTTGTCTGCCTAAAAGCAATTTCTTATCAGAGACACTGTAGAATAAATCTTGAGCATCAGTGTTTACAGCAATGGTTTTTGCGCCTTCAATTCCAATTTCATTTAATCTTGAAATGGTATTGTTTCCTGCACCACCAGCACCAACAACAATAATTTTAGCACGGCTTCCTTCTATGATTTTTAATAATTCTTCATCTAAATCATCATTTGACTTTTTAGGAGCAGAATTTTCAATGGTTTCTTCTGATCCTTTAATTGCATCATCTATAAATTTCACGAGTAAACCCCACAATTTTGATTAATTATAAAAATTATTTATAATAAGTATAAATCATTTATTAATATTATTTATTAATTATGTTTAAAGTAATATTTAAATGTAAATGAAATATTTCTAAAAAATATTATTATATTCTCAAATTTGTACTTTTAATATTGAATAAAAAGAATATTTAAAAGGAAATAATTTTTTAGATTTGTACTTTTAATATTAATAAAAGAATATTTAAAGGGAAATAATTTTTTAAATTTGTATTTTTATTATATTTATCTTTAAACTATATAACCATTTTCAATAAACTTTATATAAAAATAAAAAAAGAAAAGAAAGTTTCAATAAATTGAAAGAAAAAATAAACAATAATTATCTTGGCATAGCTATAATCTCATGGAATTTCATATCAAAGACATTTGTCATATTGGCTGCAGTCATTACAACAGCAGTGTCCACTCCATGACCTGTTCCTCCAATAGCTATTATCTCTTCACCAACTGGAATCAATCCAGCATCGGCAAGCATGATTGAAATCTCAGCACAGACCTTGAATCCTTGACAGACTGTCCTATAAGTTGCAGCAATGATCTCTACAGGAGTTGCCCCTCCAAATTTTTTGGAGATGCTTTTGCCAACACCACTTAATGCATGAGATCCCATAAATGTTACAATACCTTCCGCTTCAAGCTTTGCTCTTGTTTCATCATCAATATCCGCAATATTCGCTTCCTTAAATCCTACATGATGGGAACAGTTTACAATGGTCACATCCAAATCCTTTAACGCTTCGTTTAATTTCAAAGCACTTTCACCTGTAGCTGATGCAATAGCCACATATTTAATGTCTGAATCTTCTAACCTTGCTTTAACAAGTTCAATGAGAGCATCGGTATTTTCAATGCCTGGTTTTTCAAAATAGGTAATTGTCTTTTCCATAACTAAATCTCCCTAAATAAAATTAAAATTATAAAAATTATATAAGTTTATACAATAATAATTATATATTTACTAATATAAAATTATATCATAATATTATTTTTTAACATAATGCTAA
>JAUNXF010000078.1:0-2457 GCA_030539935.1 Methanobrevibacter sp. | reverse complement strand
CAAAAAAGAATTTAGTTTTTATAACTTAAATATATTATTTAAATTTTTATTAAACTGTTTTGAATGATACTATGACAACTAATCCAACTTATAAGGAATCAGAAACTAAGGAAGGTCTAAAATATAAATATGTTGAAATTAAAGGATATAAGGTAATCCCTATTGAAACACATTATATCAAACCTAATGAAAGCATAGACTTTATGATAGAGGACATCTCCAAATTAGCAGATGAAGGGGATTATTTGGTTATTGCAGAGACTCCAATTTCAGTATCTCAAGGAAGATTAGTTGATGAGGCAGATTACACACCATCATTCAAGGCCACATTTTTGGCAACCTATTGGAGCAAATACCTTTGGGGATACGTTTTAGGACCTCTTCTCGGAATAAAGGAAAGAACCATCAGGAATTTAAGAAAACTTCCGGAAGAATCAAAAAGGCATAAGGAACTTGTCTTGGATTTATATGGTTGGAAACATGCATTGAAGCCTGCTTCAGAAGCAGGAATTGACTTGAGCAATGCACCTGGAACATATGTCTCACTGCTTCCGGAAAATCCGCAAAAAGTGGCTCAGGAAATTTCACAAGACATAAAAAGCAAGACAGACAATACAGTCACTACACTAATCATAGATACAGATGCCACATATAGAAGAGGAAATAAATACTTTACAGGGCTTCCAATAGCTATTCCTGGCATTAAAGCAGATATGGGAGTTTTTGGATACACCTTAGGACAGCTTTCCGAAAACTTAGGATCAACACCTCTTGGATGTTCAAGGGAAATAGATGTTGATGAAGCGATTAAGATAGCAAATATTGCAGAGGATTATCAAAAATCATTGTCTACTGCAATGGAAACCATCTACAGCGTCAAAGATGTTTTGGATTCCGATACTCATGAAGTTACTGTAGAATCATTAGATTCCATCATACATACTCCTGCAGTCTTAATAAGGAAAATAGAATAAAAATAGAGTTTTATAAACAGGAAAAATAAGAAAAATATTAAAAAATAAATTATAAAAAATAAAATCAAAAGCAAAAAGAAATAAAATAAAAAAATAAAAGAAATCCAAAAAATAAAAAAAGCATAAGCTAGTTGGAGAATACTTCTTCAACTGCCCTAATTTCTTCTTTTATCCTATTAATTTTTTCTTGATTGTCATCAAATTCCAAATCAACATCACATTCTGGACATAAGAATTCAACGGTTGAAGCGTCTTCAAAGTCAAGACGGTAATGTCCATATGGGCAAACAAAGAACATGTTATTCACTTCATAATCCAATTCTTCATTTAGCCTTTTAAGTTCAGAACTTGCCAAATCAAATTCCAGTTTGTTATATTCGGCATCATTGAATGTCCAATCATAAGTGTACCATTGAGTTTCCTTATCCTTATCCCTCTTATAGCTTGCAAGGCGCATGTCATATAATTTATATAGGATCTTTCTTACAATATTTAGCTTACAACTAATCTTTTCGGAAATCTCCTCATCAGTACTGTATCCATCCTGAAGACAAGCGATGATCTCATCAAATGTAAGATACCAGAATTTCTGATTGACAGCTCTTTTTTTAGTAGAACTTTCTTTTTTAGGCTTTTTAGCTTTAGGCACTTCATCAGATTCTTCAGAAATCTTTTCTACTTCTTCCTTAATCACTGGCTCTGCAGATTCCTTATCTTCATTGATTGTTTTTTTATCGTCTTCAGCAGCCTCTTCTTCAGGAATTTCAGCTTCAGCAGCCTCTTCTTTAGTCTTGTCTGCCTTTTCTTTCTTTACCTTCTTATTTTCCTTTTTATCCCCTTTAATTAAAGCATTAAAATTATCATTTAATGTCTTTAAGGTTTCCTGAGAATAAGTTTTTTTAGTTTCAAGCAAAAGAGACTCATTTTCTTCAATAAATTGGTCTACAATCTTAACATCCAATTTAACTTTTTTAGCCATTTCCTCATGGGAAAGTTTTCCAGATCTAAAGTGTTTAATTAATTTTATGCAAACCTCATTAACTTTTACATTATAAACAAAATTTTTGTTTTCAAGCAATTTAAGAACATCTTTCACTGTCTTAATGTCTATTTTGGTTTTTCTAGCAATTGCCTTATCATCACATAATCTACTTTTAGGCCATTCTTTAAGACATCCGATAACATCTACAGCCTCTTCGAAATCAAATATTTCCGGAAATAAATTTTGAACAATGGGATCCCTTAACATAATATAGTCTTCCTTATAGAATATTTAATTTAAAAATAAAAATCTTAAATAATTAAATTAATTTTAAAACCTAAAACAAGTAATTGATAAAATTAAAATTATTAATCACTCATAATAGTTAATAGTTTAATAAATTACATTATATCTATATTTATATACACACTATATTATAAATTTAATGTTTTATAAAAAAAATTAAGATAAATCTAAAAATTTTTCATAAGAAAATACTAT
>JAUNXF010000077.1 GCA_030539935.1 Methanobrevibacter sp. | reverse complement strand
AATGATTGAAAAATATATAAAAAATAATTATAAAATCTTAAATATTTTAAAATGAAAATGGGAAAAAATCAAAATAAGAATAAAGAAAAAAAGAGAATAAAGAAATGAAAAAAGAAAAGGAATATGACTATAATAAAGCATATCCCGCTTCAAATGCTTGAATATTCTTATCTTCAGTTCCTTTTGGTACACTGTCTAAAATAGCTTGTTTAGCAGCTTCAACAGAAACAACATTAGTAACTTTTACAATTGCACCAATCATAACAATGTTTGCAACAATACGCAAACCGACATCTTCTGTTGCAGTCTTTGTTGCAGGTGCACGATAAAGCTTAATCTTGTGTTCATTTACAAAATCAACTATTTCCTCTTCAACAATCATGTCAGGGTCAATAATTAAGACACCTTCGTCTTTCAAATCACCCATATATTTGATTAACGCTTCGTGAGACATTGCAACAAGAATATCAGGGCTTGAAACTTTAGGATAGTCAATCTCCTCATCACTAATTACAACTTCAGTTCTGGAAGCGCCTCCACGAGCTTCAGGACCATAGGATTGGGTTTGCACTGCATTGATCTTATCAAAGAGAGATGCAGCTTTTCCAATGATGACCCCTGCCATAATGACTCCTTGACCACCAAAACCAGCTATACGAACTTCAGTTCTCATCTTAATCCAACTCCTCAAATGCAGATTTTACAGAGAGTGGCTTGCCGGAAGTCTCTTCAACCAATTTCTTAAGGTTAGCGCATAATTCATCATGTGGGTTATTGGTAAATTCTCCAACAATGATTTTGCCTGCCAACTCTTCAGCTTCCATCTTTTCCGCTCTTCTTTTATTTATGCTGTTTTCCTTAATCCATTGATGCATTGCCAATGGAGTTTTCATCTTGTTCTTACGTCCAAAATAGGTAGGGCACTGGGAAACAACTTCAATAAATGAGAACCCTTCATTTTCCAAACCTTTTTGAATTGCTTTGGAAAGTTGCATTGGATGAGCAGTGGTCCATCTTGCAACATATGAAGCGCCAGCGGCACTGACAAGTTCAGCCAAGTCAAACGGCATATCCCTTGAACCATAAGGTGCAGTGGTACCGAAACTTCCCTTTGGAGATGTTGGGCTGATTTGTCCACCAGTCATACCATAAATGTTATTGTTAATACAAATGACAGTGAGATTTATGTTTCTTCTTGCAGCATGAATCAAGTGATTTCCACCAATGGATGCGCAATCCCCATCACCAGTGAATACTACAACATCCAAATCAGGATTTCCAACCTTCAATCCTGTTGCAAAACTTAATGCCCTTCCGTGAGTGGTATGGAGAGAATCGCATTTAACATAACCAGGAATTCTTGAAGAGCATCCAATACCTGAAACCATTGCAATGTTTTCAAAATCAATGTCTGTTCCTTCCAATCCCTTAAAGAAAGTGCTCATTACAGTACCGTTTCCACAGCCTGGACAAAAAATGTGCGGCAATCTTTCCGGCCTAAGATATTTTTTATATGGGCTTTCCTTTTGTTCAACCATTAAAACCACCTATCCATTAATCTCCTTGATTTTAGCCAATATCTCTTCAGGCTTGTGGAGAACTCCTCCAATCTTGCCTATGAGATGCACTTCAGCCTTATCACCAGCAACTCTTTCAACCTCATGAACCATTTGCCCCAAATTCATTTCAGGAACAATGATATGATCTGCAGTTTCTGCAACTTTCAAGACTTCCTCTTCAGGGAAAGGCCATGGAGTATCAATCTTAAGGGACCCGACCTTGATTCCCTCTTCCCTTGCCTGTTTTATTGCAGCTCCAACAGAACGGTATGGGGAACCATAGGAAACAATTACAATGTCTGCATCATCACATAACTCTTTTTTAACAGAACAGATATTCTCTCTGTTTTTCAAGACCTTATTGCATAACCTTTCAACCAATTTGGTGTGGGCTTCTGGACTATTGGTGTCAGGATATCCTCTCTCATCATGAGTCAAACCTGTAACATGAATATTGAAACCGTCACCAAATGCAGGCATAGGTGTTGTTCCATCTTCAGGAGCATCAAAAGGCAAGTACTGTTCCCCTTCCTTAAGCTCTGGTCTGGTTCTTGTAACAATGTCAACCTTATCTGGAATTATCAGTTTTTCCCTCATGTGTCCAACAACTTCATCTGCAAGAACAACAACAGGAACCCTATACTCTTCAGCCAAATTGAATGCCTTAACTGTAAAGTCAAAGAATTCCTGTACTGAAGATGGTGATAATGCAATAGGTTCATAGTCTCCATGAGAACCCCAGCGGGCCTGCATCATATCTGCCTGTGCAGACATGGTAGGCTGACCTGTGGATGGGGAACCCCTTTGAACATTGATGATAACAATTGGAGTTTCTGTAATGAATCCATAACCTATATTTTCCTGCATTAGGGAAATACCCGGACCAGAGGTAGCTGTCATTGATTTCAATCCGCTCCATGAAGCGCCGACAATGGCACCAACTGATGCAATTTCATCTTCCATTTGAACAAATGAGCCGCCATATTTTGGAAGCAATATGGACATCTGTTCTGCAATTTCAGTAGATGGAGTAATTGGATAACCTGCAAAGAATCTGCAGTTTGCAGCTATTGCACCTAATGCACAAGCTTCATTTCCTTGAACAAAACGCTCTTCAACCATTTATTCCACCTCTTTCTCAACATATATTGCTTGATCAGGACATGACAATTCACATAAGCCACATTTGGTGCAACCTTCCTCATGTTCAGGGAAAGGAAGATAAACATTTTTTGTGTTGACCTTGTCAGATTTTGAATAAACCTTTTTAGGGCAAGTGGCAATGCAAATATCGCATCCCTTACAAAGCTTAGAATCTATAATAATCATTAAATCATCTCACACAGTTTTTTAATGAATAAGTCAATAAAATTAAAATAAATACCTTAATACTAAAAGTGATACCTTAAGATATAAATCATAATATTAATATATATGGTGCTATTTATTTAAATAATTTAGTGTATTTTACATAATTAATTACTTTAAAAATATCACTTAAAAAGAAAAATGAAGAAAAAATAACTACAAAATTAAAAAAAAGAAAAAAGAAAAAGGAAATTGAGAAAAAATTATTCAATAATACCCTCAACAAACAGAGAAAATATTATCAAATAATCTCCTCAACATACATCAAAGGATAATTAAGCTCTTCAATGAATTTTATTCTAATGATTGCCAAAACGTCATCCACTTTTGAATAGATCTTCACATCCAACATATCTCCGCTTAATGATGTGTATTCAAATTCAGTCATGGCCTTATCCAGTCTGTCCAAATCAATGGAAACCTCCACCTTTTCAATGCATGGCTGCAATGCAAAGGATTCTTCCATGGCCTTTTCAAGGCTTTCAATGTTGGTCTTATTGAAGGGAGTTCCTACAAACTGATGGAACAAGGCCCCCATACTGATGGCCCCTTCAAATATGGCCCTTTCCCTATCTGAAATATTTGAAAAATATTTTTCCTTAGTATCCATAAAATGCCTCTTTAAATAAATATGATAAGTGCAATCTATCAGTTAATTCCCATTAAGCTGTTTAGCCATCCTAATTGATCTGCCCAAATCTGTGAGGAGACTGGGAAGATGCAGAAGTAGATTAGCACTATTGTTATTGCTATGACAACTGCCAATATAATCTTTCTCTCTTCAGCTGGAGTGAAGTAACTTACAACCAATCCTAAAGCCAAGAATCCGAAAGTGATATACCATGCCCAATCTGCATGAGGATTTTCCTGTATGATTGTTTCATTAAGAAATGCAGTGGAATTCAAATCAGCAGTGACGATCAGCCTTTCAGCTGCAGACCCAATCGGGTGGCATGTAATCAAGTACAATTCCTGATTATGGATGTCTCCGCTTTCATGGCTTTCATTCAATACCAAACCATCATAAGTGCCTGGAACTATCTTTGATCCCTTAACAGTGTAATTGACTTCACCGATGCCTGGCCACTCCAAACTTACAATATCATCTTTCTTGAGAGCATCCAATCGTAAAAATGGAGAGCCCTGCAATGTCCTATGGCCAAATAAGACAACATCCCCCTTGGTTGGAAGACAGGACATATCATCTATATAGACGCCTTGGGATATGGAGACATTGTTTATCCTTTCATGAACACCTATTGATGGAATAATGACAACAGATGAATTGATTTCCGGAGGTTCCACAATATTTTTGTATGAAAAGTAATTTACCTCTGTCAAGGCATATAAGCCAATGATTAAGAGAGCAATTATCACTATGATTGTTGTTAGCCTTATATCTTTTAAATCCATAAAAATCATCAACAGAATAAATTTATATTCAATTAAATTTTTCAAATCTAATTTTTATCTAAATATATATGATTAATCTATAATTCATATTTAATAAATTTAATATTTTTCATTTTTGTCAAGGAAATAAAATAAAATAAAATAAAAACATTAAAAAAAATAGAATGATGGAATGGAAAATCAATTAAAAGAAATCAAGAGATTGGCCATCATATAAATTTTCATAATAAGTCTCATTCAATTCACTGACAACCCAATTTGGAGCAAAATCAGTTGGAATTGTCAGAATCAAATTGCCCATATTGTTTATTACAAAATTCACATCTCCCTTAGGAACCTCCAAAAGAATGATGTATTCGCTGTCAAGGTCTCCCAAATTAGACATTCTCTCAAAATTTGACAATCTGACACCATAATTCAGCAGATAGGAATCCAATGCACCATCATCATTGTTTGAATTCAATACAGAGGCCTTCAACTGTTCCTCAACATCACTTGAAAAAGAGCTTGTATTCTCAAAGGGATTTGTCTGGTTTCCCTTAATGATTGTATTTGACCTTGAAACAGCACTGTCAACCACACCGCTGTCCTTGGAACGCAGAATGGCCAATACAGTGGCACCACTCACTACAGGCTCTTCATTATAGGCTTCTAAACTTTCATCAGACAATGTTCCATCATTACCTGATGACTCATTAATACAGGTATCATTGGAAATCATAGGCTCCTCTTCAGCATCCATATAATCATATTCTGTAGAATTGTCGCTTAACGAATAGATGTCAACTACAGACCCTACGGAAATCAATCCTCCTGTAGCCTGAAGCCTTGAAATGGAGACTGGCACAATTACAGTATTGACCTTTTCAAACTGGACATTTGACAATATCTTTGCATCATTGCCCTTAACAAAATCGTTGGCATCCTTAACAGACATGATTATGTTCTTGCCTTCGCCATAGGACATCATGACCCTGCTGAAATCATCCTTAGATGATACAATCCTTGAGCTGTGATACATTCTCCAATCCTTCGTTGCAGACATCATGACATCAATCGACTTGATTTCCTCAACATCATATGCACTGTTGATCTGGTCCTTTAATGCATATGCATTTTCATTGATTTCCAAAGGCCCCTTATACAATGCATTGACCTCATTTAATTTGGAATTCCTTTCCAAATTCAGTTCATTCTGAAATGGCTGATATACAAAAAAATAAAATATTGAAGAAATCAGCACTAAAAATATTAGAGCAAATGTTACTTTACCAAATAATGTCTTGGAAGACTTGTTTTTATTTAATAGACCCTTTTTTAAATCCAACAATCTTTCTTTAAGATTCCCATTATTTGAATTATCATCCTCTTTAAAAGTTTTCTCATCATGGCTTAAATCAATCAATTCATTAGATTTCTTATGTGATTTATAATCCCTTGGATTTTCTAAATCCGAATCATTAGAATCATTGGAAAAGATATATTTTGCATACTTCTCATCAACACCATCTAAATCCTCATCAAAATTAGACTGATTAGATTTTAAATCATCATTATAAAATCCAGAACTCCCACTAAAATCCAAATTATCATTATAAAATCCTGAACTGGAATTTGAATCCTTCCTTAAGGGAGAATTTTCAGGAATAATTGATTCAAAACTGGGAAAACCTAAATCATCAGTATCATCACCCAAATTTGCCTTTTTCTTATCATCACTCCAATTTAAATCATTTTTCTTTTTATTAAATCTAAATGGATTGAATCGACTCTTACGATCACTCATAGCTATCAAACCTAAAATAGAATGAGATAAATAAAAATAGAAAAATAGGTTTAGAACAAATTAGAATTAATATTAAAAGGATTATTATAATCTTAAAGTTAAAAAATCTCATGATTTAAAATTAAATAATGATTATAATTCTAAAAGGTGAAAAAAACTTAATATGATAAAAAATAGCTTTGATAAAAAATAAGAAACTCTTTTAGAATTATGATAGAAAATAAAGAAAAATTAAAAAGAAGAAGTAAAAAGTAAAGAAAAGCAAAATTGCAAATAAATTTTTCACTAACTTAAAAATAAATTAGCAAGTACTATTCATTTTCAACTTCGCCAGTGCTGATTTGAGCTAATATTTCTTCTTCCTTCTCTTTAGTTTCTTTCTTTTCCTTAATTATTTCTCCAGCAGAAACCCTATTGATATTGTCTTTCATTGTTTTGAATCTTTCTTTGGTGGAGCTTAAGGAACCGCTGACCTTATTTGCAGTGATTTCTCTAACTTGAACTATGTTTTTCTCCACATTTTCAGGAGTTAATGCCTCTTCTGTATCAATGAAGAATTCTAAGAATGTCATAAACATATAGACTAAAGACAATACAAACAATGCCAAAGCCGGAAGATTTACAGCACCTATAGATGTATTGATAGGCAAAATCAATAATAAAATCATTAAAGCTCCAAAACCAATGATGTAATAATTATCAACTTTTGGATATCTGATTGTACTGATCATCAAATAAGCAGCAAAGAGCATCAATATGGAAGCAACACCAATATTGAACAAGCCACTAAGGTAATAGGTCGCCAATAGAATTGCAGTACCAGGTATAGGGAAACCTACAAACCCATGATAATTGATCTTATCGGAAATTACATTGTAACGTGTAAGTCTTAACATACCGCAGATGAGTGCCAACATGGCAACGATAGCAACCAAGTAAGCTGCCCAATCAGATATTCCTAATCCCATATAGTATAAAAGGACGGAAGGAGCTGCTCCAAAAGATACAATATCCGCTAAAGAATCTATATTTTTACCAAAACCAAATGGATCTTCACGATTAAGTTTTCTAGAAACCCATCCATCTACAGAGTCAAAAACAACTGCAACAAGTATGCATAATGATGCATATGTCAAATGATTATCCATAACCATCAATATAGCTAAAAATCCAAATACCAAATTCAATATTGAAATGACATCAGGAATAGCTAAAAAATATCCCATTCCAACACTTTTTAATCTCATAATTTGACTCCAAATAATACTTTAAACAATCTCCCTTATTAAATTTTTCTAAATAAGAACATACGTTCTCTTAATCAATTCAAAAATAATAATTACTTAATAAAATTA
>JAUNXF010000018.1 GCA_030539935.1 Methanobrevibacter sp. | reverse complement strand
GAAGAGCTTAATTTAGCAGTTCAATTAATCATAGATAGAATAGTATTTTTCAGAATGGCTGAAGATAGAGGAATCGAAAGATATCAAACATTATATAATTTAATGAAATCAGAAAATATTTATGAACAACTTTGTGAAGTATTTAAAAAAGCTGATTTGAAGTATAATAGTGGTTTATTCCACTTTAATTTTACTCCCGATTACTCTGAATTTGTGGATAATATCACATTACACCTTAATATAGATGATAAAGTATTCAAAGAAATATTTAAGAATTTATATTATCCTCACAGCCCTTATCAGTTTTCTATTATTAGTCCTGAGATTTTAGGGAGTATTTATGAAAACTTTTTAGGCAGTCAAATCCGTTTAACTAAAACTCATCAAGCAAGAGTTGAACTTAAACCAGAAGTACAAAAAGCAGGAGGAGTATACTATACTCCACAATATATTGCTGATTATATTGTAGAGAATACTGTTGGGAAGTTAATTGAGGGTAAAACTCCAAATCAAATATCTAAAATGAAGATTGTGGATCCTGCGTGTGGTAGTGGTTCATTCCTTTTAAGAGCTTATCAAAAATTGCTTGATTATCATTTAGATTATTATATCAACCTAAATAAAGCCCCTAAAGATGTTTTCTATGTAGGTAAAGATAATATTCCTAGATTAACTATTCGTGAGAAAAAAAGAATCTTAACAAACAACATTTTTGGGGTTGATATAGATGTCAATGCTGTTGAAGTAACTAAGTTATCCTTACTTCTTAAAGTATTGGAAGATGAGAATAAGGATGTTTTAGAGCAACAGCAAAAATTATTCCAAGAAAAAGTGCTTCCAAATTTATCTTATAACATCAAATGTGGAAATAGCTTAGTTAGAACAGACATATTAGAACAAGAAGATTTAGGAATGGATGAAATTAGAAAAATCAATCCGTTTAATTGGGAAGATGAATTTCCGGAAATCTTTGAAAATGGAGGTTTTGATGCAGTAATCAGTAATCCACCTTATGTATTAATTCAACCTAAAGAACATCCTAAGTACATAATTGATTATTATAAAGATAAATTTGAAGTTAGCCAATATAAAATAGATTTATATCACCTATTTTTTGAAAGAGGAATAACTATTTTAAAAGAAGACGGATATTTTAGTTTCATCACACCGTCTCCTTATCTATTGAATACTTATTTGTCAAAGTTAAGGAAATTCATTTTAGATAGTTGTAAAATCGAACAAATTATCAATACAAGTAATGATGTATTTGGAGCAAAAGTTGATACTGCAATTATTATTTTAAATAAAGATAATGATGAAAATTCTCGAAATAAAAATATTGTTAAAGTTTATCAGAAAAATAAAAAGAATTTTGTGCATGAAGAAAATAAAGATATTGAACAAATTAAATATCTAAATGATGAAAATTTCTTGTTTAATATCAATATTACTTCAAAAGACAGGACTTTGATTGAAAAGATTGATAAGTGGGGGAAATTAGGTGAAATTTCAAGAGTTTCCTTTGGTTTACAAACAAAAGATAAAAGTAAATATGTAAAAGATTCTCCCTTGAATGAAAAGTGGAAACCTTGTATTGATGGAAAGAATATTTTCCCGTATTATTTAACTTTTTCATCACAATATTTCTTGCATGATACCAGAATAAAAGCTGGAGGGTGTTGGGATGATGAAACTCATAATACTGACACTAAAATTGTTATTAGACAGATTGGAGAGTATCCTATAGCAACTATTGATAAAAATAGATATTATTGTTTAAATACAATTTATAATGTGTCATCTCTTGATGAAAAATATGATTATAATTACATATTATCAATAATTAATTCCAATTTAATTAAATATTTCTGGAAATCTAAGTTTTATGACTCTAAAGTATTATTCCCAAAAATTAAAAAAGCATATTTAGATAAAATTCCTGTTCCAGAAATTTCTATTCAAGAACAACAATCTTTCATTGAGTTAGTTGATAAAATGATGGCATTAAATAAAGATCTTTCTAATTGTAAAACTCCTCAAGATAGAAATTTATATGAAAAACAAATTCAAGTTACTGATAAACAGATTAATGAACTTGTTTATGGATTATATGACTTGACTGATGAAGAAATTGAAATCATTGAAAATACTTTAAAAAAATGATTTCATTTTTCTTTAAAACTTTCCTCTTCACTAAATCGTTTAATATTTGAATAATGAAATTTATTATTTAAATTGGTAATTAATTTAATGAATCATATGTTTTAAAGTTTATCAAATCCTTTTTATTTTTAATTCCTAATTTCCTCAAAACTTTCAATACTATCATCTAATTCAAAAGCCTTATTATAAAACTCACGAGCCTTATCCAAATCTCCCATTTCCTTATAAATTATGGCCATATTCTTATAATGATGGCTGCTTGGATCCAATTCAATAGCTTTTTCTTGACATTCAATGGATTCATCAAATCTTCCCATTCTTTTCAAGACCCAAGATTTGTTATTATATAATCTGGCATCATTGGAATCCATCTCCAATCCTTTATTATAATTTTCCAATGCAGAATCATAGTCATCCACTAATTCATAAGTGTAAGCCAAATTATTATAAACCGCAGGACTTGGCTCTATTTCCAATGCTTTCTTTAAGTTTTCAATTGATTCTCCATATTTTCCATTTTTCATTAGGACATTTGCAAAATTAGCATAAATGTATGCTTCATTGCATTCTGGGTTTTCCACAACCTTTCTGAATGTTTCCTCAGCCTTTTCATTATCTTCCATTTTCATATACAAATGAGCCATATTGTTCAATGGGATTAAAACGTTAGGCCTGTATTCCAATAATTTTCCATAGCATTCCAATGCCTTCTCATATTCCCCTATTCTCTCATAAATTAAGGCTTTATTGTTATATGCAGGAATGCAATCCTCATGCTTTTCTATTAATAAATCATATACTTCAAGTGCTGCATCAAATTGTCCTTGTTGCTTAAGCATGTCTGCTTTAATTAAACCATCTTTTATTGAATAAATTTTTACTTCTTGCATAATTTCACCTTTACAAATGTTAGTAACATTTAATTAAGAATCGTCGCATATAAATGTTTCTTATTTTAAAATAAAAACAAAATAAATATAAAAAACAATAAACAAACTATAATCAAACAAACATAAAAGGGGAATTATATGGTTTATTGCTCAGAATGTGGAAGTAAGAATGAAGAAGACAATACCTTTTGTAATAAATGTGGATCTGCACTGATTAAATCAAAATATTTCAATATAAAAGCTTGTAATGATTTCAATCTACTCTTATCACCTCAAAATCAGAAAATAGTTAAAGAGTTTTCATTAAGTGTAGACGCATATAATATGATAATAGAAAACATAAAGGATTTGGGAATGCATAATTATAAGGAACAATTGGCTAATTATACAGATTCTCAAATAAAAAGTATGGACATACTGTCAAAAATAGCACTAATAACAATTTCTTTTGCGAAAATCAATTACAAATCCCGTGGTGCTGAGCTTGGCAGTTATTCCTTTAATCTAATCAACATTGATGATAGATTGGATAAGGCTAATCAAATAGGCACCTTAATACACGAACTTACACATCACCTTGTTTCCGAGATATTCGAACAGGCATTAATGTATCTGCTTGAAGTTAAGAAATCAGATGCATTGGAGGCTTTTGTATGGTTTGCATTAATATCCTCTCCAAGTTCTGTTCTTATGCATGAATATTGTGCACATACAGTACAAGGTAGATTTATCCCTCATGGTTATCAAAAGTATGGTTCATTTAATAATTTGATTAACACTGAATTTGATGTCAATAAGAAAAATGATCAAGATATTATACGTACACAACTTGTTTTTGGAAATTCCATAGCAGAAGACCTTATTAAGGTACTGGAAGAGTTTATTACTCCAGATTTACGTCAAGAAATTATGGTTCAATTTAAAAGGGATTTAAATTATGCTCCAACTTATGACCAGATATTATTCGAATCCAAAGAGTTACTGGATGATGAAGTTAAAGTTGGCTTTATTGATGGTTTATTGAAAGTTTCTTTTGATTTGGCTCGTAGAAATGATTTGAATGAAATATTGAATAATTTTAAAGAAAGTTATTCTGAGGTTAATAGGTCTTAGGGGGTTGATTATGGGTTTATTAAGAAGAAAAAATCCTGCGGAAAAGAAATTAAAAGAATTAACTGGCGGATTCCTTATAAGTGATTCTTTTATAGAAATATTAAATAATGTAGGGCTTGACAGTTCTGATGGATATGATATCCAACGTCAGCTCAAGGCGGACATCAAAAGAGGCGATGTTAAGGAAGATGGTGTTGAGACCAGATTGAATTTCCTGATAGAAAAGAGGATAAAGGAGAAAAAGGCTTCAAGTGATTTCAAACAAGAAGATTCATTAAATGAAGTTTCATCAAATGATAATGTAAAGGAATTAAAGTTCTTGCTTAATCAGGAACATAATTTAATAAAATGCCCTAATTGCGATAAAAAGATTCTTAAAAGGGATAAATTTTGTTATAGTTGTGGTTTTGAACTTTCTAAAGAAAAGGGCATAGATTTTAATGCAGAATCCATATCCGAAACTGATTTTGGTGTTGGCCCTAGTATTGGATATGCTCCTGGGGCCAAGGTTGAAAATACTTTTTATCCTAGTATGGAATATGAACTTGATGCACAAGTTGAGGATACCATTAGTCCTATGTCAGAATCCAGTGCTGAAGTTCTTGAACCTAAAAAAGTTTCAGATGAACTAAGCGAATTGGAAAAGTTATATAGTAAAAAGGTATCAACTAGATTCAGTCCTAAGTTCAAGTTTGCGTATGTTTTATATTTAGATGAAATCAATAAAAATCCAAATAAGTCCATTAAAAATGATTATTACAAATCAAATTATGATACAAGTTTAACTAAAATTAAGAAGCAAGCCAAGGAAGATGAATTCATTGGTAAAGGAAGTCCTCTGATAGCTGCTAAAAGCGCTACTGTAAAAGACTTAAAGAAACTTCTTAAAGAGCATGACCTTATGGTATCAGGCACTAAAGATGAACTGATTGAAAGATTAGGTGAAAACCTGACTGAAGAGGAGCTTAAGGATCTATTTCCAAAGAAAGTATTTTCAGTGTCTGAAAAGGGACTTGAATTCATTGAAGAGAATAAATATGTATTTTACTATGACAAGACAACCCCAATTCGATCTTATGTAGAAGTGGAAGAGTATGATTCTATATTTGATGATGTAAATGACCTTAGTGATGAACATATTCATAAACTTCTCATTGACTTTTTGGAAAAAAGAGAAGATGAATTGGTGAGTAAAAAGAACTGGGCAGGATATAGGTATAATTTCATGGCTTTAGCTAGGGTTTATAAGGATAGCGGTAATGAATTTAAGGTTTTGGATAATGACTTTAAGTTATTCATTGCAGGCATCAATAATTTCAATGATTACACAAATCACTCTGAACCTGCATATGGTTATATAGGTAAGACTTATTCAAAAGAATTGGTTGAGTTATTGCATTCATTAAGTTTAAGCATTGATGATTTAAAAGCCAAGTTCAATGATGCTTATGATGATTTAAAGTATCCGGAGTTAAAAATATCAAAGGATGAATCTTTGGTATATCTTTTAAAGTTATTCAGTGGTGAAGACATTCAAGATTTGACTGAGGAGATTCGTTCCAAATATCCTGATCCTAATCTTAACTATTCTTTTTAACAAGTTTTTTGGGATTGTTAAAAAGTTTAGCCTTAAAATCAAATTTCCATTTTATTATAAAAGACTATAAATCTTATAGTCTCCTTTTTTTAAACTAATTTATTTAGTTGTATGCCTTTATTTTTTACTTTTTTTATTAAAAATTATATACCAGAATCAACATAATATAATTCAAGGTTTAATAGGAGGGGAGATTATTGAGAATAAATATCTTATAGCACTTATTTTAATAATCATACTAACCTTTATAGTTGCATTTGCAGGTTTAGTTTTAGCAACTAATCACTCTAATGAAAAAACTGTAATAAATGCCAGTTCTATAAACGATTCTGATAATGAAACAGTAGCTCCAGTTACAGTTACAAGTTCAAATGATGGTTCTAATCTGGATGATTCAGAATATGAAGAGGATACTGGCTTGTATGATGATTCAGATACTTACGATAACACATATGACTATACATATCTTGATGAAGATTATGATGATTATGAAGATGATTATTAAGGAGGGATTAAATGGCTTTTTGCCCTAATTGTGGAAAGGAAATTGATGAAGGAGATCAATTTTGTAAAAGTTGCGGTTCTAAAATCAAAGAGGATGGAGATTTGGATTTGGAACATGCTAAAGATTTGAAAACAGAATCTGCTGATGCAGATAATAAATTAATCCTAATTCCTTTGGTTTTAGGAATTATTGGAGTAATAGTTGGACTTGCGGAAGGTTTAAGCTGCCCAATGTTGTTTGGATGGATAAACATTATGACTGAAATGGTCATTGCTGTTGTTGGAGGCTGTTTCGGTTTATATCTCTTTAGATTTAAAAAGGAATATCTTATTGCAGGCATTCAATTTATCATAACTGGTATATTGATGACATTCTTGATTGGAAATATGGCATTGATTGGTTGTATAATATTCATAATTGCCGGAATATTGTCCATTTTCTTAACTAAAAAGTATAATGTGGATAATAAGGTCCTATTGATTTTACCTGCATTTACAGTAATTCTAATGCTTTTGGTTGCAGTATTGATGGTGGGATTAGGTGAATATAACCAAAGCCAACTTGCAGATCAGGTAACCATAAGCAATGTTCAAAACACAATCTCACAGTCCTATGGTTATTATGATGGTTCCCTTAAGGGAGATATCTACTTTGATGTCAGTTTGGATTATGTCTCCATGGAAGTGGAGTTCATGGATGCAAACGGCAAGGTTTTGGATACGACTTATGCACTTATGGATACAACTGTTGAAGCGGGCAAGACCTATCAGTTTGAAGCAATTTATATGAAGGAGGAAAAACCTTATAAGGCTCAAATTTCCTTGAAAAACAGTCTTGATGAGGATCCTTTTTATGTACAAGAGGTTAATTTAGCTTAAATGGGGTGATTTTCGCCCTATATAATTTTATTGGAGGAATCTATTTGAGTATTGTTTGTCCTGATTGTGGGGAAGAAAATGGTGAAGGGGCAAAATTTTGCAAGAAATGTGGTGCGGCCCTTGAAGTCCAGTCTTCTTCAATATTTTCAAGCGAACCTAAAGCACAATCAAAATCTAAAAGAAATATTATCATAATAGCGATTGCAGCTATCTTATGCATTGCAGCCATTGCTGGTGCTATGCTCTATTTGAATGGAGATTTTCTTAATGAAAAAGAACCAATGAATATTATCAACACCACATTCTCTACAGGCCATTCACTTGATGCTAAAACAGTGTGTACCATTAATGTAGGTTCCAACCATTCCGGTGAAAACGTCACTGTAAGCATCAAATACAGTCGTGATGGAACTGATTTGAATAATGGAGATAAAAGCAGGGAAACTGTAGATTTAAATGGTGACATTATTTGTGAAAGTGAAGATGCCTTTAAATTATACCCTGATCGTGCTATCATAACCCTTTTTGATGATGAGGGTAATAAACTCGATAGTGCAGACATTAGCCTAAAGACTGATGACAGTACACAGGTGGCTGTTGGAAATGGTACCGTAACTGCAAAATCAATCACTGAAGCGCAGCATTCCGCTTCCTCTAGTTCCAGTAGCAGATCTAACAGTGGCTCTGATGAATGGGTTGAAGATTTGGACTTGTCTGAAAAAGCAGGTGAAGATGCCCATGTTTATATTCACCATAAAAGTGATGGGACCAAATATTATATTGATGAAAATGGAAAGAAGGTTAGTGCTCCTGAAGATGAAGAGTGGGTATTTTAATTCTTTTCATTACTTTTTTTTTATTTTTGAATTAACCTAAAAATCCTCATCACACATCTCTTTATAGAAACAATATCTGCACAAAAATCCTTTTTCTTTTTTGAAATAGTTTCTATCAATAGTCTCATACAAATTATCAACTACTGCATCCACATAATCAAAGTCACCATCACCAATATCATCTTTTGACTGTGACTTAAAGTAATCCCCACTACGGGAACCAAAATTAGCTATTCTATATACTGCAGAACTTGTAAAGTAAATTCCTGCAGAGACAACATTAAGATTAGGATACTTGGATTCCAGCAATATCTTATAAACACACAATTCCAATTTATATTTATCAATATTCCTTGGCTTTCCAGTCTTATAATCAAAGATTATAAGTTCATCCTTACTATTCTTTATGACTATATCAACAATCCCATTCATATTGCTTTCATCATCAACAATGTACTCTTCAACGCTGAAGATCTCATAACCATTTGAATAAATGTCCTTGAAGAATTTCTCTAATCCACGTATATGGTCTTCCAGTTTCTCATCATATTCAAGGTTCAAGAATACATCATCAATCTCGTTTCCTTCCATCAATTCTCCAGCTATCTCTTCAGCTATTTCATGAACTTCGGTTCCAAGGAGCATGTACTCATTGGCTTCTTCAGTTATCTCATCAATGTATCTGTATTTGAATTTACGAGGACATTCAATGAATGTGTTGATTTTGGATTTGGATAAAGTCATTTCTTTTGACATATTTCGCACCTTCTATTAACTATTATTTTATTTTAAAAATATAAATTAATTTTTATTTTCTCTTTTTTTATTATATCTTTTCTTTTTAAATTAGGATTAGTTCCACTTCCACTATTTTTGTAAATTTTGATTTTTAAAAAATACTTTGGAATCAACTCATCCTTTCTCAATAGATGATATGGCACTATAAATCAATACTTTTATATATAGGGAACGAATAATATTATATCAATAAGGAGTGTGGAGGTGAAAATGTGAGTGAAATACCAGTTGCACCAGTTGTACGTATCTTAAAAGATGCAGGTGCAGAAAGAATCAGTGATGACGCTAAAAAAGCATTTGCTGATGCAGTAGAAGTTGCTGCTGAAGAATTAGCTAAAAAAGTCATCAAAGCAGCAGCACATGCTGGCAGAAAAACTGTAACTGTAGATGACATCAAATTCGTCTGCGAATAAGTTTTTTCTGTTTTAATCAAAAAGATTATTTTTAAAATTTTTTTATCTATTTTTTTCTATTTTTTCATTATAATTTCCTTTTGAAATTAGTATTGGTTCTATTTTTACTATTCTTATAAAAATTTTATTTTTTTTTTAAAACATATATGAAATTTCATTATTCCTCTATTTTCTTAACATTTCAAAAACCTTTATAAACTCCCACAACTATAATACTATTAGAGTAAAGGGAGGCACTATCATGAATTGTCCATTTTGTGGCGAATATGTAACCAATGGAGACTTGATCTGCCCACATTGTGGAGCGGATTTAAGCTCCTACTACGATGAGTATGAAGAAAACCAAGATGATAATGACATGTGATAATATAGGAGAATGTCCTCATTGCGGCAAAACTGTAGACAGTTCAGATTTTCTCTGCCCACATTGTGGAGCAAATGTATATGAATATTGGTATGGTGAAGACTGATGGATAAGAAAGACATAATAATCATAATCCTAACTATTATAATAATAGCTCTGCTTGCTGTCAACTACATGCCGGAAAACCAAATCCTATATAAGACAGTAAACATAACAGACACATTCTCACTTGATGTGCCCATATCAGATGATGTCACCAAGACACAAGTGAGCGAGCATATGCATATTGTAAACGATTCACAGAATAACATTACAATAACCTCATTCAATTTGGGAAACACATCAACAATGGAACTCATAGGGGACGGATATCAATACCTGAAAGCACAGGAATCATACAAGATAGGTGCCGAACAGATTACATTGTCAAACCATACAGTATGGTACAACAGAAAGGACAACAATTACATTGCATTCTTCTCACCAGAGGAGACCAATGACAACATAATCATAGTCTGCCATGACAACGAAACCATGGCCCGCATGATTTCAAGTGTTCATTATTAATTCTATTTTTTACTTTTTTTAAACAATCAAAACATTACTTTTCACATGCTCTTGATTTCCATTTATAAGCAAGCAAGACATACATTACCTTACATATGGTAAACACTTTTTTTAAATCATGGGTTAATTTATTTAGGAGGCTTGTCATGAGAAGAATAGATGAATTAACTATTGAAATCAATGAATCCACAGTAGAGCTTCAAAACATCAAGGACAAGATGAGCAAACAATTCAAGGAAATCTGGAAGCTTCAATGCAAGAAGGACATGGGTAAGGAATATGATGAAAAACGCTATGAAGACCTGATGTACAGCCATAAGCTGCTTCAGCAGAAAAGAAGACAATTAATCACCCACATCAACCACCTGAACAAGGAATTCTTTGAAGTTTTAATATAAGTTTATTAATTGCTTCACATAAACTAGTATTAGGAAGGTGAGAGACTTGAGGGATTACTTGAAAAAATTGGATATTGTCCTTACAATAATGGTAATAATAGACATCCTGCTTATATTGGTGTCTGTTCTATTCAACTTAAGCAATGAGCTGTTCAGCTTCATTCTGCTCTTTGACACATTTCTCTGCATCGTATTGATAATCAATTTCATAATGAAGCTTCGCAGAAGCCGGAACAAGAGGCTGTTCTTTAGCAATAATTGGCTTGACCTCTTTGCATCATTGCCGATTGCACTGTTGATTTTGCCTTTCCTATCCAGCACATTATACGCTTACCATGTGATTGTCCTTGTCAGGTTCCTGAGGCTGGTACTTCTATTGAAGGTATTCTCAAAGTTTGTTGACAGATTTCTCTCTGCAACCTATCTGGATAAGGTCATAGCAACATTCATAGTCATCATCCTCGGCTCCACCCTTGCCCTGTACTACTTGGATCCAAACATAACAAGCATCTTTGATGCCATCTGGTATGTGTTCCAGACAATCACTACAGTAGGATATGGGGATATGATTCCTACAAGTCCGGTAGGCAGATTTGTTGGACTGGTCCTTCTTATAGCGGGAGTGGTGATGTTTTCAATAGTTACAGCAAGCTTTTCCCACATATTCACTGAAAAGGTCTTCAAGAGGGACAACGAGGAATTCAATCAGAAGATGAACATGGTTAGGGACAATATGATTGAAACCAAGTCATCAATTGATGAAATCAGGAAGAAGACAATTTCAAATGAAGAGGAATTGGCTGAAATGAAAGAAACTATCAATAATCTGTCCCAACAGATGGATTACCTAATCGATATTATTGAGAAAAAAGAATAGTGTTGATTAAATTAAAGATTCATTAAATTAAAAACAATAATCCAATTATAATCTATCATTTACTTATTCATTATTTTAATTATTTTATATCATATTCTTTCACCATTTTAAGCACAAAATCAATGGGTCATAGCATGAATGATTTTCACAAGATTGCAAATGAGATTGCAAAGATTCCGGAAGAGGAGATGGAAAAGCTATCTTTGGAAGAGAGATTGAATGAATTGGTCAAGTTCAGAGCCTATCTTAAGGAATATTATGACTCATACGATGAAAGCTACATCTCTTTTTTAGCGAATATGGAATCAGAGAGTGACATTGAAGAAAGGTTCATTATGGAGTATGACTTCAAGAAGGAAGTCTTGAGCAGGGACTACAATTTGGATGGGCTGAACTATCTTCTTGTAAACATAATGTTCAAATTCAGGCTGGCCATTGATGATTACAATGAGCATGTTAATCTGCTTAAGGAAAAGCATGATGTGGAGCTTAAGGCAGATTGGGAAAAGATATTGTCTAAAAAGGATCTTGACTTGCTTGAGGCCCTTAGCCTGATTAGTTTTATTCAAAGGTCTGACTATTGGGATTATGAGCATATGCCCCTTTCCTATGCAATCTTTGATGGTACAATCGACAATATATTGGAAAGCATTGAAGGACACATCGATGAGGAAAGCATTGAATTTTTGAATATTTTCGTAAAATGATTTTTTTATTTTCATAATAGTTTTCATCCCCTTTAATAAACTTATTATACAATTAAAAAAATAATATAAAATAGCAAATATTTATAAGCAATCAATTTTATAAGCAATGTATTAAGATATGGGGTTATGTGATGGAAGAGGAATATTTAACTATTTTTCAATTGACACAGAAGATAAAGAGGGTCATTAACCTATCTCCGCTTTTAAAGAATGTCAATGTAAAGGGAGAAGTATCCAAGGTTACATATCACAGCAACGGCAATATCTATATTGACTTGAAGGATGAGAAAAGCAAAATAAATTGTGTAATATTTCCCCTTACCCGCAGAAAGCTTGATTTTAAGCTGGAAGAGGGTATGCATGTATTGGTAAGGGGTACTGTTGATATCTTTTCTCGAAGAAGCAGCCAGTATCAGCTTAAGATAAACAAGATCAGTAGGGATGGAATGGGAAATCTCCATGAAGCCTATCTCAAATTAAAGAAAAAGTTGGCTGCTGAGGGATATTTTGATCCGTCTCATAAGAAGGAACTGCCTAAATTTCCTAAAAGAATAGGGATTGTCACTGCTGAAAAGGGTGCTGCAATAAGGGATATGATAACCACAATTGACAGCAGATGGCCATTATGTGAAATTCTTCTTTTCCCTTCATTGGTTCAGGGAGACCGTGCTCCTCAAGATATCATGAGACAGATAAGCCTCAGTGTAAGCTTTGATTTGGATGTCCTGATTGTCGGAAGAGGGGGCGGAAGCCCGGAAGACCTGTGGTGCTTCAATGATGAGGAGCTTGCGAAGGTCATTTATGACTGTCCAATACCTATAGTCAGTGCTGTAGGTCATGAAAATGACCATTCAATTTCAGATTTGGTTGCAGATGAAAGTGCATTGACTCCTACAGATGCAGGGATAAAGGTCGTGCCTGACATCAATGAGGTAATGAAAAGGATTGATGGTCTAAACCATAGGATCAATTCAAGGATGAAAAGTAAGTTGGAGTTGAAGAAAGGAAGATTCAGCAGTATTCTAAAAAGGCCGACATTTTTAAATCCATATAAGATTCGGGATGAAAAGAGTCAGGAATTGGATTACTTGAGAATAAGGCTTTCAGACAGTTCAAAGGATCTGATTCACACAAACCGCAATAATTTTGACGTATTGAGAAGCTCATTCATATTTAAGGATCCAAGCAGATTGCTTGAAGGCAAATCAAGAGATTACGGTCAAGTTGTGGATAGGCTGGAGGTCAATTCAGCCAATTTCATCCGTGATAAGGAAAGGATGCTTGAAAGGTTGAGGGACTATTATGTCTTTAGGAATCCAAGCTTATTGTATGAAGGCAAATCCAAGGAGTTCAACCGGATAAAAAGCGATTTGGCTTATTATTCAAATAATTTCGTATTTGCAAAGGAGAGGCAATTGGACAGGTATAGGGATTCCTATATTCTGAACAATCCTGAAAAGATTGTCAGGGACAAAACCAGAGATTATGGGGATGTTCTAAGAGATTTGGAATATTGCTCAAATAGGTTGTTGAAGTCCAAGGAGGATGACTTGAAGGAAATAAAAAATAATTATATCATCAAGAATCCTGATAAGCTTTTGATTTATGAAAGAAATACTGTTGAGAGGTATATGGACAAGCTATTGGTTCTAAATCCACTTAACACTTTAAAAAGAGGGTATACGATAACGAAGCATGATGATAAGGTGATAAGCAGTAGGAAAGGCTTAAGGATTGGAGACGATCTGGAAGTTGAATTTGATGACGGTTCAGTAAATGCCAAGGTTGTTGACTTTAAATGAATATGATTGAAAAACAATTAATTAACACATGGGGTGTGGAATATGGAAAATTATGAAGAGGAAAGAGATGTGATCTCATTTGAGGAAAATAAAAGTGAAGAGAAGGAAATCAGCTTTGAAGAAAGTTTGGAGGAATTGGAGAACATTGTAAATAGGTTGGAGTCAGGTGATGTTCCATTGGATGATGCAATCAGCGAATTCAATAGGGCAATGATTTTGGTGAAGGCCTGTGACGACAAGCTGAAGAATGCTGAAAAGGCAATTGCAAAAATCGTAAGGGAAAATGATGATGTTGTAGATTTTGATACAGAATAGCCAAGCTTTTAAAAAATGCGCTGTTTTTCAAATGTAAAAGTAAATAATAAAATTAGTTAAGAAGAGGTCACTCTTCTTAAAATTCTTTTTTTTAATAGACTTGAGTGTACTCCAATAGGTAGTCAGAGTAATTCTTGTCAAGTATTCTTAGTGCAGAGGCATATTGGGGGCTTGTGGCGGACCTTTCTTCAACGAGGTTTCTCAAGCTGCTGTTTTTCATGTGTTCCCTGACTTCCCTAAGCACAAAGTCAATTGTATTCCTATTGTATTCCTCAAGCTCCTTCTGAGTCATGTCATAGAGTTCATAGGTTTTCAGGTCATAGTTTTTGGTTGGGCTCATGAGCACATTGAGGTAGCTGTAATATTCTCCAATGTCATCAAAGAATGCATCCACTCCCATATAGACAAGAAGGGGAATGAATTGCGCTTCAGCAAATGGGAATATCAGATAGCTGGATGACTTCATGTTTTGGCGCAATGCAACAATCAGGTCAACCAAGTCTCTTGGATGGAGAAGGAGATTGTCTGCATTTGCAATTATGAATCCATTGTAGCCAAGCCCTTCAAGTTCCTTCAGGCATTTGATGCGCAAGTCAATGTATTTGCTTCCTTGGATAACTGCTATTTCCTTATCTTCAACCAATTTGGCTTTTTCAATTGTTTGCTTAACGCTCCATTCGGCGATTTCCCTTTCAATGTCATAGGCTGAGGATTCGTCTTCAGCAATCACAAAATCGTCCTTGTCAATAATCAATGGGCTTTCCCATTCGCCAAGTTTTCCATATCTTCCAGGGCCGTCATGGCCTTTGATTTCAAATTGTTTCATTATCTCTAATTCCTTGTTTTTTATGATTCAATTAATTATCTATATGTTTTTATTAATTAATATTTTCATGAGTTGATTGTCTTTCCATTCAAAATCGAAATTTTTTCCCCATTTCCAACATTGCTTAATTAACTTAAGTAAGGTAATAACCTTTTTATACATAAAGAAATAAACTATTTTTAACACTATTAAATACTAGCTACAAAGAATTTTATTATATCAAATTAATTGAAATGATATTCCCTTATAAGGGGGGATTTTTATGGATAAGAAAGATACTAAGATTCCTGAACACGTAAATTACTTAATGAATTTATTAAAGAGTTATGAATTGTATTTCAGAAAAAATATGGATGATTTGGATATAAATATCGGAGAGATTCCAATTCTATTGGAAATCTATGCCAATGAAGGCCTAAACCAAATTGACCTTGTTAGACAGTTCCATGTAACTGAAGCCAATATCAGCAAAACCACCAAAAACCTATTGGTCAAAGGATTGATCACCAAAACTATTGATGTTGATAACAACACTAAAAAGATATTGCTGTTGACTGAAGAGGGAAAAGAGGCCTGCAATATATTGCTTGAGATATTTGAGCAATGGAAGGATGCTATTAAAGGCGATCTTCCTAATGATGAATTGATTGCTTTTGCTGACACCTTGAAAAAGCTTTCTGACAATTCAGTTAATTGTATGTAACTCAAACTTTTAGGAGAAGTTTGGCTAAAATAGTTCAATAGGTTGGGAGAGTCTCTTGACCTTTTTTCTTGTTTTCTATGATTTTTTTACATTTTCACATCTCTTCTTTTCTATTTTTCATTGTTTTCTATGATTTTTTACATTTTAACATCTCTTTTTTTTTTAGTTCTATGATTTTTTTACATTTTAACATTTCTTCTTTTCCTGATGATCTGTTCGTTTTAAGGTTGGCCTAAACTTTTTCATAGGGTGTAACCTTTTAGGTTACACTTTCAAAATTTTTCAAAACCTTTATATACTATTCTAATATAATTATTATTAAGGACGTGAGGTTATCCTATGATTGTCCTAGGTGTGTTTTTCAATGTCTGTGTTAGATACTCTTAAATCCCTCATTGGCGGGGCAAAAAAAGATATAGATAAAAATTTAACTAAAGAAGCAGAATCTATCGAAGAAGCTGCTGATTCTATACAGACATCTTCAGAAGAGGAAATTGAAACTAAATCTGATTCTGAAACTATTTCTGAAGAGGAAACTTTAAAAGAAGCTATTGAAAATGATGAGGATGCAATAGTCCCTATTCATGCAGAAGCTGATGAAGAAGAAGTTGAAGAGGTTCCTGAAGAGGAAGTTTCTTTAGATAATAAAGAAGAATCAATTGATGATAAACTTTCAGAAGATGAAGAGTCTTCAGAAGAAGTTGAAGAACCTGTAGAAGTTGAGGTTGAAGAGGCTGATGAAGAAGATGCTTCAGAAGAAAATGAAGAGAGCGATAATATGACTTTATTAAAAGAAAATGATATATACTCAATGGATGATATTGATAAAGAATTTACTCAAAAATTCATTGATGCTGGAATTGAAACTGTAGACCACTGTTTCCAATGCGGTACCTGTGGTGGAGGATGTCCTTCTGGTAGAAGAACTCCTTACAGAGTAAGACAAATTGTAAGAAAATGTTTATTAGGACTCAGAGAAGAAGTAGTATCTGACCCTGCATTATGGATGTGTACCACCTGTTACACCTGCCAAGAAAGATGTCCTAGAAGTGTTAAAATCGTAGACATCATCAAAATGGCACGTAACGAAGCAGCTAAAGCTGGATATATGGCAGATGCTCACAAAGCAACTGGTTCCTACGTAATCAAATTTGGTCACGGTGTACCAATCAACGACAAGACCAAAGAATTAAGAAAAGCTATTGGACTTGATGAATTACCTCCAACAGTACATGCTTTCCCTGAAGCATTAGAAGAAGTCCAAAAAATCTGTGCAGCATGTGAATTTGATAAATTAATCGGTTACAACATGGAAACCGGTGAATTAGAATAGATTGATTAAGGAGTTATTATTATGGAGATTGCATATTTCTTAGGTTGTATTATGAACAACCGTTACCCTGGTATCGAAAAAGCAACTAGAATCTTATTCGATAAATTAGACATTGAATTAAAAGACATGGAAGGAGCTTCCTGTTGTCCTGCACCTGGTGTATTCGGATCCTTTGACCAAACCACCTGGGCTACCATTGCAGCACGTAACATTGCTATTGGAGAAGATATGGGTGCAGACTGCATCATGACCGAATGTAACGGATGTTTCGGTTCCTTACGTGAATGTGACCACTTATTAAAAGAAAACCCAGCTAAAAAAGACGAAATCAACGCTATATTAGCTGAAACCACTGACAAACAATTCAAAGGTGAAACTAAAGTAAGACACTTTGCAGAAATTTTATACAACGACGTAGGTCTTGACAAATTATCTGAAATGTTCACTAAAGACTTAGGTATTAACGTTGCAGTACACTACGGTTGTCACTTCTTAAAACCTACCGCAGAAGTAGGTATTGAAGAATCCGCAGAAAACCCAACCATCTTAGATGAATTAGTAGAAATCACTGGTGCTAAATCCGTACCATACAAAAACAAAATGATGTGCTGTGGTGCAGGTGGAGGTTTAAGAGCTAGAGATATTGACGTAACCTTAAGTTACACCAAAGAAAAACTCGACGCTATGGCTGAAGCTGGTGTAGACGCTATTGTAGAAGTTTGCCCATTCTGTCACTTACAATTCGATGTAGGTCAAACTGAAGTTAACGCAAAATACGGAACTGACTTCGCATTCCCTGTAATGCACTTAGCTCAATTATACGGATTAGCTATGGGATTAAGTGCTGACGAATTAACCTTCGACGCACAATTAATCGATGCAGCTCCTGTTCTCGAAAAATTAGCATAAGTAGTTTAACACTACTTATCATTTTCTTTTTTTTTAAGCAATATTTTTAGTTCGTATTCTTCCAAACTTTTATTTTGCCATAATGAATCCCTATTTTTTCAAGATTTAAAAAAGTTTGACAAAGATCCATTTTTTCAATGGTTTTATTTCCAATTGTAGACTTTTAATAAAAAAATTAATTTCATTATTAACAAATATTTTTATACTTTAAAAATAAAATTATAATTATAACTATGTTATTAGTATACTAATGAACAAATCTAATGTAATTGAATTATTACAATACATAAAAATTATTAGTATAATAATAAACTATATTAATTACAATAGCTAAAAATATATTCATATAATTTATATTATATGAAATTATATGGATTTGGATAATAATAAGCTAGTTCTTACTGGTAATAACTGGTTTGCTAGTGATTAGTCTTATAGAATTATAATGAATTAGGAGAAATAATATGTTTATTGCAATATTAGGTGGAATATTTAGATTTAAAGACCTTCCTGAAGAGTATGGTCCTTATGTACAATTTAAAGCTGCTATTGAAGGTAGGGAAACAATTGATGATTTAGATGAAATCGCTATTTTAGACATTACCGGTACCGGTAGTCACCATGTTCTCTTTTTGGACAGATACAACAATCTCAATGAAATCAAAAGAGAATTAAGAGAAGCAGATGCAAAAGTTAATGTTACTACCTTAAAAATATTGGAAGGACATTTATGAGCACTTTGCCTATTGAACAATCTTGGCTTGTTATTGCTAACCTCTCTTCCGAGTTGCATAAGAAGGGAATCCCAATTCCAAATGAGATCAATAAGGACTTGGGTTTGGTGAAATCCCAAATCGGATTCTATAAGAAGGACCCTTCCCATCCTGATATGATAAATGAGATGGCTAAAGCAGACATGTCCTTAAATGAGATTCAAGGAATCCTATTGTCCTTGGCTGAAGCTCATGACAAGGACTTTTATGAGGAATGGTTAGACAAGCTTCAAAGAGCAAATAGGGGAGAAGAGATTTATAAGATCTCAGACACACAATCAAGATTCATAATCAATGCTCCTCCAGGATTTTCCTATGCAAAGATTACTTTAAAGAATCCAATTGCAGAAGATAGGGTTCAGGAAATAGCTGAATATTATGGTCTTATAATGGAATTCGACACTGACTTGACAATTGCATTGTATGGTGAAAAGCCAAATATACAATCAGCTTTAAAAGAAATGGCTCCATTCTTCTTGGAATAAACATAATTAAAAAGATTATTCTTTTTCTCTAAATATAAGGATTATTCTTTTTTTACATTTTTTTTTAGAAATTTATTTTTACACGTTTTCAATTTAAGATATTAAGGTCGTTTTATTATGAAAATTTTAGCAATTAGTGATATACACGGTAAAAAAAGTGATAAATTAATCGATTACTTAAAAAAAGAGGATATTTCTGCATTATTGATTGCAGGAGATATTACAGATTTCCAGATTACTGAATTTGAACCATTAAGCTTTGTAAAGCCATTCATTGATGAGATTGTTGAAGAGGCTGACGTTGATGTATTCGCAATTCCTGGAAACTGTGACCCTGCAGGAATTTGCAATGCAATCAAGGAAAGCGGTCCTGATGAAAAGCCTGCATTCTGTATGCACAATCAATTGATAGCATATGAGAATGTGGTTATCTTAGGTTATGGTGGATCCAATCCAACTCCATTCAACACTCCTGGTGAAGTGGATGACGATGACATTTATCTCCGTGTCTATGAGCTGTTGGCTGAATATGACTACATTGGAAATACAGATGCAAAAAGAGTGACCATCTTACTTACTCATGCACCTCCATATGACACCAAAGCTGATTTGCTTCCTGATGGAACTCACGTAGGCAGTCAAGGCGTTAAAAAGCCTATTCATGAATTCCAGCCAAACATTAACATCTGCGGTCACATCCATGAGGCATGCTCCATTGATAAAGTGGGTCAGACAATCGTTGCAAACCCAGGTATGCTTGAAAATGGAAAAGCTGTCCTAATTGATGTTGATGAAGACGCTGAGTTCACTGTAGAAATAGTTGATCTTTAAGCATAAACTATTTTTCTCTTCTTTCTTTTTTATTTATTATTTCTATTTTTTAGCTATTTTTTCTTCTTTTCTTTTTTCATTTATTTATTATTTCTATTTTTTAGCTATTTTTTCTTATTTTCATTTCCAATTTTTAATATGATATTATCCAAAAATTAAATATAAAACTTTATTTAATGTTAATAGTAAATATTATTAATAATTAGAAACATACATATAGTTTCTAAAATTTTAACTATTTTTTATTGCTTTTATTTGGCTTTAAATTATATTTGGATTATGTTTTAATAGTTAAAATATGAGGTCCATTCAGATAGGGATGGTCAGATGGTGAATCCTTTTTTAGGATAAAATAGTTAAAATATTAGAGCAATCTTAAATTTCTCCCTAAATCAAGGTTGTGATTTTCATGATTTTAGTTCGAAGATGTGCAGAAGGGAAAGATTATACCGAACCCTTTTCAAAGGGCATCCTTTCAAGATCGATTATCCGTGCAGAATTGGAACCAAGCAAGGCTTATGAACTTGCAAATAAAATTGAATCCGATTTGGTGGAAAAGGGGATTTCCTTAATTTCCACTGAGGACCTAGTTAAAAGAATTGTTGAGCTGTTGGAAGAGGAAAATCCTCTTCTTGCTGAAAACTATTTGAATTGGAGAAAAATACGAAAGACTGATGAGCCTCTGATTATTCTAATTGGCGGAGTGTCAGGTGTTGGAACTTCCTCCATATCATATGAGATATCTAGAAAATTAGGTATTAAAAGCATGATAAACACTGATATGATCAGGGAAGTGATGAGAAAGATATTATCAAAGGAATTAAGTCCGGTTATTCATGAGTCATCATTTGTAGCCCATAAGGCCTTAAGGGTAAATCCTCCCCCTGAATTCGATTATGTCCTTGCCGGCTTTAAAGACCAAATCAGTACAGTAAGTGTTGGTGTTGAGGCGGTTATGGAAAGAGCGTTGACTGAAGGAATAAGCATCATCATTGAAGGGGTGCATATAGTTCCGGGATTTATTCGAAAAGACCTGATGGAAAAGGATAATGTATTGATGTTCACATTATCCCTTGACGATGAGGAAATTCATAGGAACAGACTTTATTCACGTTGTATAGATGGTTGGGGTCATAGGCCCCTGCAAAAGTATTTGGATAATTTTGATTCCATTAGAAAGATTCAAAAATATTTTATAGACCAGTCAGCAATGGAGGGCATTCCAAATATAAACAATGTAGATAGGGTTGCCACCATTGATTTTATAATTAATTCAATCGCTGAAAGCTATGGAGGTTTGAATAATGTTAGAAAAGACAAAAGTTAAAGATTTAATGACAAAGGATGTATTGATAGTTGACTGTGAAGAGGCAACTGTATTCGCCTTTGAAAAATTGATGAAGCATAAGATAAGCGCAATGCCTGTTGTTGATGATGAGGGAAAGATGGTAGGTATCGTTACCGCTACCGATTTAGGACACAACTTGATTTTAGACAAGTACCAATATGGTACTAAAGTAAAATCAGTCATGGTAAAGGATGTTGCCTGCGTATCATCTGAAGACACCATTAAGGATGCAGTTTCAGTAATGTTTGATAAGGCTCCTGGAGACAGCATCGTTAACCAATTGCCTGTAGTTGACGATGGTGAACTTGTAGGAATAATATCCGATGGAGATATTATTAAAATATTAAAAGAATATTTATAATCATTTTTTAAATTGTCTTATTTTAATTTTATTTCCATTTATCTATTTTTTCATTAGTTTTTAATATCTTTTTTTAACTATTTTTTAACTAT
>JAUNXF010000076.1 GCA_030539935.1 Methanobrevibacter sp. | reverse complement strand
ATTCTTTAATTATTATTCTTTAATTAAATAATTTTTTAAAAACTAAATTAATATGATAAGTTAATATAGATTATTATCATATTTAAAATAATTAGTATATAAATTTTTACTAAAATAAAATTGATAATATTTTTGAAATTTTCAGGATTTATTTTACAACTATTTTAGCAGATTTGGAAACTGCACTATATGATTTGTCCCCTGCAAACTTAACTGTGAATTTATAAGTCTTTCTTTTGGATAAGCTTACCTTAACTTTTACGACTCCTTTTGAATTTGTTTTGGCAGTGTATTTCCTGCCATTCACAGTTATGATTATCTTTTTACCTGCTATGAGTTTTCCTTTGCTATTTTTCAAGGTTGCAGTTAAATATTTGGACTTATTCTTTAATTTGTAGGTCTTGTTTGGCACGGTTAATTTCAATGATTGCTTTTTAATAAAAACCTTAACTGTTTTAGAGGAAGCTGAATATTTTTCATCCCCTGAAAAATTGATTTTAAAGTTGTATGTTCCTGCAGCAGCAGTATTGATCTGCAAGGCAGCCACTCCTGACTTATTGGTTATTATGGATGTGGTCTTATTATTGTAAATAAATGAAACCTTCTTTCCAGACAATGCATGACCTTCATTATCCTTTAAAGTCATCTTAAGATATTTTCCAGTTTTGCCATCAACAGAAACAACAACTGTGCTTGTTGTTAGATTATTTGCAATGACCTTAGTGCCTGTCTTTACAACAGAAACATCAAATGTGGTGTTTGATGGATCATAATGCCCTTCACCCTCAAATGAAACCATAAACTTATAGTTTCCTGCAATTAGATTAAGGGCAAAATTGGCTGAACCGTCATTGGTATTCAAGACAATAGGATTCATTGAATAATTGTTGTTTGAACTTATTAATGATACTGTAATGTTCTTATTCAAGAGAGGATTCTTATATGCATCAATTAAATCGATGGCAACAGATTGGCCTGATTCAACTTTTGTTGTAACTTTTGATATGTTTAAGAACTCAGTATGGCTTGCATAATTGACAATTAAAGAATCGGAAATGTCCTTATTGAAACTGTAGGATAAGCTGTTTGCAGATGCTGAAATATTTATAACTCTCTTGTTGCCATTGCATCTTAAAATTAATTTCAGTGTATCCCTTTCACCAGGGAATAGATTACCCATGGTCCAAACTCCTGTTTGGCTATCAAATGTTCCTTTAAACAAAGTATAATTAATAATGCTTAGGCTTTCATCTATAATTGAGCTAATGTTTATTTCACCTGAAGAATCTCCATTATTGATTACTGTAATGTTAAATTCAAGCAAGTCCCCTTCAAGGTAAAGGGAAGCATTTGACTCTATATTCAAGGATATGTCATCAGCATATTCTGTATAAGCCTTAAGGCAAACATTTGTTTCAACGAGTTTAATTCTGCCTAAATCCTCATAAAATTTACAGACAGTGGTATTCTTTGCAATGTCATACCAATTGATGCCATCAGGACTGATGAAAGATTGATTTAATTCTGCATGAGCCTTATTGCTAAAATCTGAACGTTTTGATTCAATTGCAATTGGGAATAATGAATCTGGAGTGGTCAATCTAACGCTTATTTTGAAAATGTCTCCTTTGGCCAAATCAACTAAATTATCCAATTTCACTGTATGATAACCTGCACCGATTAAATCCCCTTCCTGAACAAGTTTGGAAATGCCATTGACAGTAATGTTCACCAAGTAGCTTGAAGATCCGAAAGTGTACAATCCAAATGCCTTAAGGGGATTATTGGAATCCGCAGTGAATTGATTGGCAAACCAAGCAACATTAGAGTTATAGCCTATTGACTCATAAGTGTTTCCAAGCATATCATATTGATAGATGTTCTTATATTCGCTTAAGTTATCAACTGAAGTGAATGCTATGGCTGAAAATTGATCTGTAACACCAGGGAATGTGGAATCGTAATAGGAAACATAATAATATCCCCCTTGACCTGAGGACATACCCCAACTGTTTTTAATGATCCATGCCCCGTCTCCAGGAGGCGCATTCACAAAGTTAGTTGCAGAATAGTCATCATCCCAACCGACAATAGCCACTGCATGGTTATTGATATGGGATACGTTGGAATATCCATTATATCCATTGAAAATTCTTGAGTAGATTGAAGTGTAGACTGCCCCATATTGCAATATTGCATATTTTATTTGGTCATTGTCCAAAGCATTCAAACGCAAAGGAATGTATTTGAATCCGGTAATGTATTTGGAAATCTCCAAATCCTCACGAGAGCTTGTTGAATATGCATCAAAAGGATCCAAGCTTTCATCCACCGGTCCGCTGCCACGCAAAAGGTAAGCGAAGGCAAGAATATGATTTCCTCCACTATCCCATTCAGTTCCATATATTCCATGGGAATACATTGAATTCTTCATGTTGTTTTCTGAAAAGTCATAGCTGATGTTTTCATTCTTCAATAGGTATGATTCCAAAGCGGCATAAATTGCAAACGCCCAACAATCTCCGCCAGGACTTTGGTCTTTCACACTAGTCACTAGACCTTCTGCTCTCAAATCATAACTGGATGGCAAAATGCCAATTAAATTAAGATCGGTGCTGTCTGAGATTATCAGCTGGTCTTCAAGGCATAGCAACAAATCGGACTTTACAGTTTTTATTGAATTGCCTTCAATGATGGAGCCTTCACAATCATATATTCCATTAATGTTGTAGACTGTGCTATTTTCAACAGATATCCCATTAGCAAAATTATCTGAAATGGTTGAATTGATTATTTCCAATAGGACTCCCTTATGAGCAATCGCTGAACCGAATACATAATTTCCATTGGCAGTATTTCCAGAAATTGTGGAATTGATTATGAAAGTATTTCGGCCATTCCAAATACAGATTGCCCCACCTAAAGAGTGATATGAAGGATTAAGGGTAGTGTTTAATATGGATGAATTGAATAAGGTCAAGTGTCCATTAAAATTATAAATGGCCCCTCCAGAAGTCCAATTTCCTTGAATACTATTGTTTATGAATTTGGAATTGAAAATAGACAATTCACCTAAGTTGTTATAAATGACCCCGCCATATTTTGAATACTTTCCATAAGCGTAATTGTTTAAGAAAGTTGAGTTATATATCCTCACAAAGCCAGCATCATTATATATTGCTCCGCCTTCACCTGTACTGTCCTGACTAACGTCATAAGCATGATTGTCATAAAAAATGCTATTGATAAGATTCAAATTTGATTGGCAAACACGAATCGCTCCACCTTGAGGATTTGAACCATTCGCTAAAGTCAAGTTAATGATATTCACCAACAATCCGGAATTAATATAGAACAGAAGGGTTCTATTCAAACCATTGATGATGGTGTTTTGGGAATTTTCACCAATGATATTGACTGATTTAGAAATAGATAAAGAATATGAAATATTGTAGCTTCCCTCTGCTATGAATATGTTGGACTTTTCATTATCCCAACTATTTAAGCTATTAAATCCGCCTAAAAGAGAGTTATAGGGTTTTGATTGGGTACCATCCTGATCATTTCCAGTATAAGAGCAGTTTACAAAAATGGTATTTTCATCTGTGCAGTTAATTTCAATTTGGGAAAAGCTGGTATCCAAATCAGGCAAAACATCATTAGAACTGGAAGAAACTATAGGGAAATCATAAGAAGATGAAATCTCATATTGGCTGCCATCATCATTTGATTCAAGAATGTTCCCATCCAAATCACTGCCATAACCATTTGATTCGAGAATGTTCCCATTCAAAGCAATATCCTCATTAGGAATATCCGCATCCAAGTTTGCCTCTAAATCATCATTTATTATCAAATCTTCAGTATCAGACAATTGTCCTGATTCAAAATCGCCTTGAATGTCATCTGCAAAGCTTGCAGGAATTGATATTAAAGCAATCAACAATAAGATGATGATTATGCTATTTTTGAATTTCATTATACCATTCATATGGTTGATTAGAATTATGAATTTTTTAAAATCAAAGGAAATCATTTAATCAGTCATAAAGACTGTTTCCTTCACTATCCATTGCTACAATCAAAGGGCCGAAGGAATCAACATCCAAATCCCAAATGGCTTCAGGCATGCCTAAGTCCAACCAGTCAACGCCTTTGATTTCATTTACCTTATCCACATACAATGCTGCACATCCTCCAGTTGCAACAACATAAACTGCATTGTTTCTCTTTAGGGCTTCCCTAACAGAATCATCCATTCCACCCTTGCCTATGATGATCTTAGCCCCCATATCCAAAACATCCGCTTCATATGGATTCATTCTCATTGAAGTTGTCGGACCTACAGCAACCATCTTGTATTTAGCTTGTGATTCGCCATCTGAGTCAGAATCGCCTGAATCTTCCTCTTGAATGATAGGTCCTGCATGGAATAAAACCGCTCCTTTAATATTGCATGGAGCACCTTCTTCCAAAATTCTTTTATGTGCCTGATCTCTTGCAGTTAAAATCTGACCGGAGATTGCAATAACATCTCCCGCCTTTAATTTATTAATGTCATCATCAGTAATTGGAGTGTTTAATTCTATCATTAGCTCACCAAAGAAATTTAAATAAACAATATTATAACAAATTTTAAATAATAATTTCTAATAAAAATTAAATAGTATAAGTTTTATATAAAAACTTCCAAATATTATAATATTAGTATTGTAGATTAAATATATGAGTATTATTATATATTTTTTTTATAATATATAACAATTTATAATAAGTTTTAAATGAAAAAAATTAACTTAACTAATTATATTTTTAAACTAATTATATTTTTAAAAAATTAAAGGTTGATTATTAATGTCCAGTATGAGTAGTGTAGCAGGATTGTCAAAATATATAAGAACATTACCTAAAGCCAAAAGTTCACTATTGATGATTATTGTAACAAGTTTTATCATAGGCGCAATACTCTTTTTAGCAAAGCCTATGAGCATTGGAAGTGGACTTGAAAACTTCATCTATGGAGGTGCATTCGGTTTTGTTGTATTTGGACTTCCTGCAATTATAACTGGTTCTACAGACCAAAAATGGGTAGATTCCCTTCATGGAATTAACCTAAAGGCAAAACATTCCATGTTCTTAGCACTTGTTTCCATGACTCTTGCAGGTGCTGTAAGCATCATTGGAACTGCAGTTGGGCACATTTTACATTGGGACCTATTCATTAACTCAATATTATTCGGCTCCGTATTGGCATTTGCATTCAATATACTTGTCATATGGAGTACAACCAGAATAAAATTATTTAAATCTGTTTTAATTGCCATTATCCAACCATTGCTTATGATTGGAATGCTGATTATCACAAGCTTCTTAAATAATATTGAAGCTGTTTTTGAACTTGGAATTATTGGAACAATATTCAAGGTAATAATAGCGAGCATAATCTTCCTGCTTGCAATCTACTCTTTCATTAGAGTGGTGGAATCTCCTATGAAAAAGAATTTAGGATTTGGAGCCTTGGAAATCTTAAGTTACTTTATCCTGCATATGAATGAGGGGTCAAATACAATTGAAGAACTCTTTGACAATGCTGGAGAAGCCATTGACACCATAGTTGGGGTTGCAAGTTTCAGAAGATTTGATGGCAGCATAAAGTCATTATTCATAAGTCCATGTGTACACCCTGGACCTCTTGGAGACATTGGAGGTTCCAATATGCCAACAATCCTTGCAAACAACTTTGATACATTTGCAATGGTTGCTCATGGACCATCTACACATGACTTCAATCCAGTTTCCAGCAAGGAAATTGTTAAGATTGAAGATGCCGTGAGAAAAGCATTGGAAAACATGGAATACTCATCAAAAGCAAGTGAATTTGTCAGATATTCCTATAAAAAAGCAAACATTGGAGTGCAATTCTTTAAGAATGGAAGCATTATGCTATCCACTTTTGCTCCATCAGGCAGTGATGACATTGAATTTGCCGTTGGACTTGCAACAATGATTGAAAGCCAAAAGGAATTGGACATTAAAAATCCAATACTTGTAGATTGTCACAATTCATTCAATGCAGAAAAAGGAGGGGTTCTCCCAGGTAACCCTGAATTGTTCCAATTGCTTGATACAATTAAATTGATTGAGAAAAAGGACTTGGAACATGAAATTAGGGTAGGCTGTTACCATACAGACCTTGGAGGATTTGACAAACATCAGGGAATTGGAGAAAGTGGTTTGAAGACAATGGTAATCGAAGTGAATGGACAAAGAACCGCTTATGTACTATTCGATTCAAACAATATGGAACTAGGATTTAGAGAAACCATATTCAATGCAGTCAAAGACTTTGATATTGTTGATGAAATTGAAGTGATGACAACCGATACACATACAGTAAATACATTGTCTGCAGGGTACAATCCTGTGGGAACCGTTGAAAAAGAAAAAATTATAGATTACATAAAACTTTCAATTATAGAATCTATCAATGATTTGGAACCTGTAGAAGTCGGTACAAATACTGAAAGAATTCTAAATCTTAAGACATTTGGTCCAAACAATTCAACTGAACTTATTTCCACAATAAGTTCCATTGTGGCCGTAAGTAAGATTATAGCTCCTTTAACATTTATTGTAGCGATCATATTCGTATTGGTGTGGATATTCTTACTTTAAACTTAGAGGTGAAAATATGATAACTTGTAGTGTATGCGGACATTTAAATCCAAACGGCGCAGTGATTTGTGAAAACTGTGGATCTGACCTTTCTGACAGCCCCGATTTAGGCGGATTTGATGAAGATGATGAATTTTTTTAAAGTTTTTTAATTTAAAAAACTCTTCTTTTCTTTTTTTATTTTTTAATTCTGCATATGTGCATCCTTTTTTTATTGGCACTCTCTTCTACTAATGCCCTTTTTTATGAATTGGCACCATTTTAAAATTTTTCTGCAAAATGCCGTTTTTAAATCCTAATTTTTAAATATCTTAAAGAGAATCATTGAGAACAGTGCAAAAATGATATAAAAAATAGAAAACTGAGAGTAAAAAAAAGAATAATTAAAAAATAAGATAGAAAAATAGAATTTAATTCCAAAATGTTAAAATAAAAAAAGAGAACTAATTATTTATAAATAATTAGTTAAAATAGTCCATAAAATGAACCAACAGAATCCAAATGGAAGGATTCCATCCCATAACCATGTGGAAAATCCTTTGATTTCTTCACCAAATAATTTTTCACAGAATTGGCCAATGAAATAAAGAATTACTAATCCGACTACAAAAGCAAATACATGATTCTTAAATCCTAACATTCCTGTAGTGAATGCAGTGGATATGATAGCTGCAAATATTGCAGCAACAATATGAATTGATACAGTTTTTACAGTTACATCCATCAATTTTCCTCCAATAAAAAAAAATGACATAATTAAATTTTAATTAAGTTAGTTTTAATTAATTTCAAAAATTTAAGTTTTTAAATAGATTTCAATAAATTAAAATTTGAATAAAAGTTTTTTAGTTTAAAATAATATTAAATTATATAAAAACTATAACTATAATTATATAAGATAATATAATATATAAAATATTGCATAAAAATTATGAAAATTTTTAGAAGTATAGATAAAAAATAAGAAAA
>JAUNXF010000002.1:32408-48406 GCA_030539935.1 Methanobrevibacter sp. | reverse complement strand
CTTAAAATTGCAGTGCCGTCAAAGGGCAGAATAAGTGATCCTGCAGTAAGGATATTGGAAAAGGCAGGACTTGGCCTTAAGGACAGCTCAAACAGAAAATTATTCTCACAAACCTATAATGAAGACATAGACGTAATGTTTGCACGTGCAGCAGACATACCTGAATTTGTAGAGGAAGGAATCTGTGATATGGGAATTACAGGCTACGACCTTATAGAGGAAAACGATGTGGATGTTGAAATCCTTCTTGACCTTCAGTTTGGAGCAACAAAGCTTGTGCTTGCATCTCCAGATGACAGTCCAATCAAGTCAAAGGATGATTTGAAGGATGGAATGACAATAGCTACAGAATTCCCGAACCTCACAAGAAAATACCTTGATGAAAACAATCTGAATATAAAGATAGTCAAGCTAACAGGATCAACTGAAATAGCTCCATTCATTGGAATAGCCGATGCAATAACAGACCTTACAAGCACAGGCACAACATTGAACATGAACCACTTGAAGATAGTTGACACAATCCTTGAAAGCTCAATAAAGCTGATTGCAAACAAGGACTCATTCAAAGAAAAGAATAGCCTTGTTGAAGCAGTGGGCACATCCGTTCAAGGTGTGCTTGAAGCGGGAAGGAAAAAGCTTGTCATGATGAACGTTGCCAAAAGGGACCTATGTGAAGTCCAAAAGGTCATGCCTGCAATGAGCGGACCAACCGTATCTGAAGTGCTTTCACAGGAAGAGACTGTGGCGGTTCAGGCAGTGGTTGGGGAAGATGAGGTCTTTGAGCTCGTAAACCAGCTTAGAAATGCTGGAGCCCATGACATTTTAGTTGTTCCAATAGAAAGGATTATTCAATAGAACCTATCCATCTCCTTTACAATTGCGATAAATGATTAAAATCTGTTTATTTTAAATAGTGATCAAATGAAATTCCTAAGATTTAAAAACAAGAGAGACAGTCTAAATGAAGGTAGAGAAATAAAGTCAGGATTTTTAGACGAAGAAAACAAGGTTGTGGAACTGAAGGGAGATGTTCTGGACTACTTCAATGCAGACATCCATGCCATTTTAGATGATATTGTAGAGTCCCACAGCCTAGAGGACATTGAACTTGAATCTCCAGTAGAGCCTTCCAAAATTGTATGCATAGGCCTTAACTACACCGACCATGCCAAAGAAATGAATGAGGAACTCCCTGATAAGCCTACAATATTCATAAAGCCATCTACAGCCATCAATAAAACAAATAACATCATAATCTATCCGAAAATATCCTCAAGAGTAGACTATGAGGGAGAGCTTGGAGTCGTAATTGGAAAAACAGCAAAGCAGGTTACTCCAGAAGAGGCAGACGACCACATCTTCGGATATACAGTTATCAATGATGTGACTGCAAGGGATTTCACCCTTGGAGACGGACAATGGACAAGAGGAAAAAGCTGTGATGGGTTCGCTCCAATAGGACCATATGTGGAAACAGAGCTTGACCCATTAAATCAGAGTATAGTTACAAAGGTGAATGGAGAGATAAGGCAAAACTCAAACACTTCTCAGATGATCTTTTCTCCACAGGAAATCCTATCCTATGTAAGCCAGACAATGACCTTTAATCCAGGAGACGTAATAGCTACCGGAACACCTCCAGGTGTAGGTCCAATGGAAGCCGATTCAATTGTCGAAGTGACAATCAAGGATATAGGAACATTGAGGAACCATCTAATAAAAGAAGAATAAAAATAGATAATTTATTATAATTAAAAAAATAAATTATAATTGGATATTCTTAAAGAGGTGAAACAAATGATTTTAACAATTATAATAATAGCAATTCTATTGATGATAATCTTTGGTCTATTGAAATGGATGATGAGAATCAGCATGAAAGTATTCTGCATAGCAATCCTTGTATTCATCATTCTCGCATTATTAGGATACATATTCTAAATTGAACTTTTTAGACTTGTATTTCAAGTGTAAAATTTAAGGAGTGTAATATTATTTTTGGTCATGAAAATGTTATTTCATTGAAAGATTTTGAAAAAGAGGACATTGAATTCATCTTAGAGGAAGCAAGCAAACTAGAAGATATTGCCAAATCAAAAGCCAAATCCAGAGAGCTTGAAGGCAAAATCTTGGGACTTTTGTTTTATGAGCCTTCCACAAGAACAAGGCTGTCCTTTGAAACTTCCATGAAAAGGCTTGGAGGAGACTGCATTGAACTTGGAGACGCTTCAAACAGTTCAGTTGCGAAAGGTGAAAGCGTAGCCGACACTGCAAAGATGTTTGAATCCTACTGTGATGCAATTGTAATCAGACATGACCTTGAAGGAGTTTCAAGATTCCTATCAGACATAGTGGATGTTCCAATCATCAATGCAGGAGACGGTGCAGGCCAACACCCAACCCAAACACTGCTGGACCTCTACACAATCAAAAAGCACTTTGGAAAAATAGATGGGCTCAATATTGCGCTTCTTGGAGACTTGAAATACGGCCGTACAGTACATTCCCTTGCATATGCATTAGGCATGTATGACGTTGAAATGACCTTTGTATCTCCAGATGAGTTGAAGATGCCTAAGGAAACATTGCATGACCTTGAAAAAAACAATATCAAGTACAAGCAAACAAATAGCCTAAAGGATGTCATTGATGATGTTGATGTCCTATACGTTACAAGAATCCAAAAGGAAAGGTTCCCGGATGTTGAAGAATATGAGCAGATCAAAGGAGCCTATTCAATAAATAAGAAATTGCTTGAAGGAAAAGACCTGATTGTCATGCACCCGCTTCCAAGAGTGGATGAGATTGCATATGATGTCGATGATACAGAATACAACAAGTATTTTGAACAGGCAGCAAATGCAATACCTGTCAGAATGGCCATCCTAAGAAACTTAATTACTCATAGGTATGAGTAATTAATTTTACTTTTTTTAAAATTTATTATTTAATTTAATTAAAAATATACTTTAATATTTATTTTAAACACTCTTTTTAAAAATAAGAATCAATTATTAAACTAATTTTAAACACTCTTTTTAAAAAATAAAAATTTAATAAAAAATAGAAATTAGCAGTTAAGAGACAAACTCCCAACCAGCGAAAAAAAAAACAAGGGTTTAACCCCAAACAAATTATAAAAAATTTTAGTCAATATTTTAATCTGAACAGGCCATCATGACCATTTTGGTCAAGGTTTTTGAGCCGAAGGCTCAAAAAGCTTGGGTTCAAAAGTGGGTTCAAAAGCTTGTCTAAAGAACTCCATACAAATTCTCTTCAAGCAAATCTGTATCAATCTGCAAATTGATGATATTGGTTCTTCCTTTTGCCCTGCCCTTGGACACTGTGTTGGTGGAAATGATTCCCAACATCTCCAACTCATTGATGAAGTCAAAGATTCTTCTATAGGTTACTGCATCTCCTTTGGAAATCTCCTTATAGGACTCGAATAACTTGCCTGAAGTGATCTCCTCTCCTTCCTGAGTAAGCTTCAGGATAGCTGCAAGAACCCTTTGCTGCTGGGTAGGCAATGTTACGATAACATCCTTGACCTTATTGTACTCAATGACATCCTTGGCTTCACGGACATATTTTCCCAATACCTTTTCGGATCCCTTGTCAATTGCAATGTCTCCTGCGCTTTCCAGCAAGTCAAGTGCATATCTTGCATCTCCTTCTTCCTTTGCAGCCATAGCTGAACACAATGGAATTACACTGTCTTCAAGGGTGCCTTCATAAAATGCAAGTTTGGACCTTTCCTCCAAAATGTCAGCCAATTGCTCTGCATCATAAGGCGGGAAGACTATCTCCTTATCCATCAAACTGCTTGCAACCCTTGGTTTGATGAATTGCTTGAAGTTAAGGTAATTGCTGATTGATAGGATGGCAATGTTTTCTGTTCTGGTAAGTGTGTATAATAATCCGTCTCCATCCTTTTCCAAAAGAATGTCTATCTCATCCAAAATAACAATCAAAATCAAGTTTCTTCCAAATGCATTTCTCCTTAGGATATCCCTGAATGCATTTACGATCTCCCCTTTGGTCCAACCACGATTTGGCACATCCCTACCTAATCTTTGGCATAAATAGGTAAGCACCTGATATTCTGTATTGAAGTCTGTGCATCTTACATATTCAACCTTAATGAAGACAGGCTTGTCGCGAGCAGCATCAATCAATTGTTCTCTTGCAAACTTGGCAGCTGCTGTCTTTCCTGTTCCTGTCTTTCCATAAATGGTAATGTTAGATGGAGTGGTACCTTTTAATGCTTCAACCCAATATCTGGCAATTGAAGTGATCTGGTCTCTTCTATGTGGTAAGTTATCAGGTAAAAAACGATGATCCAATGGTTTTTTATCCTTGAAAATATTATCGTCAAGGGGTACGAATTCATCAAGACCTTCGAAAATATTGTCACTCATCTTAATCATCTCATAAATAAATCAAATAAATAGTTAAAAATTTTAATAAGAAAGTTTAAAAAATTATAAAAAAAAGAAATTTTCATTTTCAATAGTAAAATTTCAACTGTATTAGTATTGTTTATCAAATAATATATTTAAAGTTTTTTATTATTTCAAAATTAAAGAACATTTTTAAAAAAATCAAACAATTGAAAATGGGAAAATTTTAGATAAATTTCAAGTGTAATGAATTGATAAGAACTTATATTTTAAGAATTTACACTTGAAATGATGGTCTATTTCAATATAAAGTAAAATTTAGAGATATTTTATGATAATATAACATGTTTGCAATAATTTTTGAAAATTAATGAAATCTTAAACTCCAATTATAAAATAATCAAGTCATTGTAACTTAACAATGATTTGAATAAAAAATCAGCGAAAAAAATTTTGAATATATTAAAAATGGTTTAAAAAAAGTGAGAGAGTACCATTTCAAGTGAAAGCAAAATTGGCAAAAAAACAAAATTAAGGGATGCATTTCAAGTGTAAAAATTTTAAGCTGAAAAATTAAAATTAATTCTCCATCCTCTAAATCAAAATCAAAACATTTTAAGAAGGAATTTTTTTATAAAACAAAGAGTCATAAATTTCATCTGTATTCAGTGGAAATAGACCCGTCAAGTCTTTCAGAACCCTCAAAATCGTTTCACTTGAAACACATCTCTCACTCTCTAAAAAATCATGAAAAAATAGAAAAATTCATATCAAAATCATCAATAAAACATAATGATATTTCATAATAAATTAAAATAAATTTAACATAATAATATTTTAAAAAAAATAAGTTAATAAAATAATAAATAATAAAAAATAATTAATAATTAATGATAATATAAAATGAAATTAAACTTAAATTATTTCATCATCATTGACATTTCTGTTTTGAATGGATCCATATGTCTTTCCAAGAATCCAGATGCATTGCAATTTTCCCTTAAACACTTTTTTGATTGATTTTATAAGCATATGTTTTGTAAGAGCATCCTCAAATATGTCTTCAGTTATGATGAATCTCTTCAATTGATCATTTGGATGTTCCAATTCAAAGTCAAGTAGCATTTCATTTAATGCAAATCTTATTTTCCATATGAATTCCTGATTTATGTTTTTAGGACTGTTTTTGATAATGTTCTGTTCATCCTGTGAAACTTCTGTTGCACATCCTATCAATAGAACATCTTCCTTAGCTCTTGGCTGAATGATATCCATTGAATTGTTGTTTGGGAAATTGATTATATAATGAAAGTTGGCGTTTTCATCGTATATCTTTTCACGAATAAGATCCTCTTCCATCAACCAGTTTCTAATTTGCTCTTCATCTATTGCCATGTTTTCACTCGTATATAATTTTTAATTATTTGATTTGGAATATATTTATAAATTATGATTTAATTTCATCATAATTGTGTTTCATTAAATGTTAAATTCATTTAAATTTTTAACTAATCAATAAATTATATATAGTTGTCTAATATATTTAATTTTAATGATAAGTGAACTTTACTCAAATTCAATTTATATGTTGCTTACAATATTGCTGTTTGCACTTGCAATTGATTTGCTGATAGGAGAATTTCCGGTTAAATTACATCCTGTTGTATGGATTGGAAACATAATAAGCTTTTTCAAGAAATACTTCATAAAATATGACAATAAGTTTTCAGGGCTTATGATTTCAATTTGCGTAATAATATTCTCCTCATTGATTGTTTTAGTGCCAATGATGGTGATAAAGCATTTCCTATACCTTAATGATGGGATGATCTATCTCTTTAAGCTGATTGCTGTCTTGCTGTTGTCCTCCACATTTTCAGTTAAGCTGCTATTGGATTCAGCACGTGATGTGGAAAGGGACTTGAAAAACAATAACCTAAATAAGGCACGTCAGGCAGTGAGCTATTTGGTAAGCAGAAAGACAGATGAATTGAATAGGGAGCATGTCATTTCTGCAGTTATTGAAACATTGACAGAAAACATTCCTGATTCCTATGTTTCCACAATATTCTATTATTCCATTGTTGGCATCATAGCCTTCCTATTGGGATTCAATGATTATGATGTTGTAATATTGGCCACACTTGCAGCATTGATTCATAGGGTTGTTGACACCATGGATTCAATGCTTGGATATAAAACAGAGGAACTTTATAATATCGGATATGTGCCTGCACATTTGGATGACATTTTAAACTATATTCCTGCCAGATTATCTGGAGTGCTGATCATTATCGCTTCAGCATTTTTAGGCCTCAATTGGAAAGGGGCAAGCTACATCATGAAAAGGGATGCAAGAAATTGTGACAGTCCAAATTCCGGCTATACTATGGCAACAGTTGCAGGAGCATTAAACATACAGTTGGAGAAGGAAGGAGTTTATACCTTAGGTGATGATATCCATCCATTAAAGGTGGAATGCATAGAAAAGGCAATTGACATAGCAAGACTTTCCATTTTTTTAATAACAATATTCTTCTTTGTAGTGTTTATGGATCTGATTCTTTTGCAGATTTAGTTTCTATTTTTTCTTTTTTTTCTATAATCTTGCTTGATTCTTTTGCAGATTTAATTTAAATTTTCTATTTTTCTATTTTTTTTACAGATTGAAACACTAAAATTTAGATTAAAGGGTATGGTGTAAAAGTAGGTGGATTAGGAAAATACTAAAATTTAGTGTATGGTGTAAAAAAAAGTTCAGCTTTGATGCTTAGTGAAAAAAGGGATTAGATAAGCATAAAAAATAGATGGATTATAAAATAAATTTCAAATAAAAATTGTCAATGGCACTCATCACATATCTTTCGTAAATTTCATTATTCTTCATACATTTCACCCCTATAACATCACGTACAATAATTATGAATACCGTTACTTATAAAGGTTTTCTATTTATGGAAAAAATATAAATTTTTGTAAGGATAAATGATGAAAATTTATAAAAAAATCAGATAAGTTATTTAAGAGAAAACCATAAATTTTACACTTGAAATACATGTCTAAATTTTCTCTAATAATTATAGGTTATTCCTATGGCATTAAAATATTATTTATGATAATAAAATAGCATAAAATTTAATAAAAATAGTTAAAAATAGCAAATAATAAAAACAGGTTTAATAAGAAAAAGAAAAGGATTTCAACCTTTTCCAAAAGTTGAAACTATACGGTAGTAGCTTCCAATTTAGATAAGATTTCCCAAATTAATGTTCTTGCATGAACTGGGATGTTTGGATCATTACTGATTTCATCTAATTTTAAAATAACAGCACTAGCCCTTACAGTTGGATCTTCACTTTCATCATTTAATGTTTGGAAAGATTCATCTGCAGCTCTTCTGATGTTACGTGGTACACTTGGGTTTTCCATAATGTGTTTTAAAATTGCGGATACTTCTTCAAATGTTTCTTCTACCATAATAATTCCTCCCTATTCATCAATTTTTGAAAATATTATCAATAAAAATAAAATAAATCAGTTTCAAAAAAAGTAAATAGTAATCTAACAATAATAATTATAATTTTCAAAGTATATATATTTAATGCATATCGTTAGTAAAAGAAGAAATGATTTAAATTAAAAATAAAAAGTTTTTAATAATTTATGGAAAATAAATAATTTTAAAAAGAGGGTTAAGGATGGACTTCGATAAAGACAAATTCAAAATGACACTGCATTACATCATCTACAAATGCGGATTCAGGAATACTGTAGGAAGAACAGTTCTTCACAAGCTGCTCTATTTTTCAGACTTCAACTATTTCCAAAAATACGGCCAATCAATAACCAATGAATCCTACAGGAAAATGGAAAGGGGCCCTGTACCTATTCACTTTGAGGATGCAATAGCTGAATTGGTGGATGAAGATAAGGTAAGACTGGGAAAAAGAAGATTGCCTTGCGGCAAGATAATGAACAGATACTTTTCTCTTGAAAAGCCATCAATTGACCTAAAGAAAGAGGAATTGGAAGTCATCAACCAAGTCATTAAGGATCTAAGCCATATGAATGGAAAGCAGATAGGGGAATATTCACTTGCAGATGAACCTGTAAAAAGAACCGATTCAGATGAATTCGTTGAATATGATTTGGTATTTTCACGCACTTCTAAAGAAAAAAGCAAGGTATTTGTGAAAATCAGTTAAATGCACTTTAAAAGATAAAAGTTAGGCATTGTGAAAATCAGTTAAATTCCATATGAATGTAAACTATTTTCATATTTAATAAACATCATTATTTTTCTTATTTTTTTAATTATAACTTAAATTAGACTTTTTTTATTTTTGGATAAGAATATATTTATATATTGATAAACATAAATTATAACACCGAATTTTTACAATAACTTATTTAATTTTTTAGGTGTAATTAATGGAAATCTTAAGTGCATTATGGCAAGTAGGTGTTTTTGCAGCTGTTATCTTATTTGGCACAAAGCTTGGAATAGCTAGCGGATTGGCAAAATTATCCAAAAGGAATTTAGCTATTCTCTCATTGGGATATGGTGGAGGAATCATGCTTTTATCAGCTATTGCCTCTTTATACACAAGCCAGATAAGTGATTTTATTAATTCATACAATTCTCTCTTATTCTTTTTAATGGCTGTAATCATGATTTCTGCAGGTATCTATACAATAAAGGAGTGGAAAAAGCATGAAAAAAACACCATGAGAACCACAAGAATGATTTTGGTAGCTCCTTGTCCATGCTATTTTGGATCCATTTTAGCCAGCATTATCATGGCAGCCCCTACTGTTGGCTTAGGTGCATTCTCCTTAAGCAAATATGTGGCAGTCGTTATGGTTTTAGTGATTGTCAGTGGCTATTTTGCATCAAATATAATTATTAAATTCCTTAAAAAGCCTTATCCAATTGTCATTGGTAACTTCATGCTGTTTTTGGGAATTTATTTCCTATTGTCTTCAATATTGATTCCTAATATAATTGAAGTATTCAATAAATCCATGAAACACATTTCAATTCCTTCTTTAGGTTCACTCGCTTTAAGCTTTGGATTGGCTATTGTAATAGTGGCTATAGGAATAATAGTTTCAAGAAAAAAGGATTTCCTGATAGATTTCAGTTAATTCTAGTTATTCAAAAGTTAATTTAATTTTTTAATCATATTTTTTATAATTTTTTTATTGTTGGTGATGAAATGGTAACGGTAATTCCAGGAAGCGATTTATTAACTTCCGCTTTAAATGTTATTGCTCAGAGTTTACAGATACCTGTAATCATATTTTTATTGGCATTTGCAGTATTCGCTGTATATATTATAGGAAGTCTTATCTCAGAATACAGTTCTCATAAGAAAGTACCCGTTAAATTAATCAGAGATTTAATTTACAGGATTGCAAATTGTGAGGATGTAGATGATATTCAAAATATCATTAAGAATGCTCATATTCAGCATTCTCAAAAGGTTGTATTGATTGAAATAGCAAAGGCTAAAGACTTGCGTGAAGACACCAGACGTGCTCTTGCGAGAAAATTGTTTGAAGAGGAACAGGATAAAATAGAAAAATCCCTTCAAAAGACCGACATTGTAACCAAAATTGGTCCTACCCTTGGTTTGATGGGTACACTTATCCCTATGGGTCCAGGGCTTGCTGCACTTGGAAGCGGAGACGTAAACACTCTTGCAAGCGCTATTATAGTTGCTTTTGATACTACCGTTGTAGGTATTGGTGCAGGTGCTGTAGCATATGTTGCCGGCAAGATTCGCAGACGATGGTATGAACAGTATCTTTCCAATTTGGATGCTTTGGCTGATACCGTATTGGATAGATTGAAAAAGGAAGATGAAATGAGAGGAAAATAATATAAAAAGACTTTATTTTTATAAAAAAAGAATTACATTTTCCATTTTATTTAGGTGATAAGGATGGTACGTCGTCAAGGTGGAAAGAGAATATCTGAAGATAGCGAAGATCCCATGGCAGGAACTGCAAATCTTGTAGATGCAATGCTGGTCATTGCAGTAGGTCTTTTGGTGTTTTTGGTAATTTCATGGAATATGCAGGGAGTCGTTTTCTCTGACATGACCCAAGAGGAAAAGCAGAATGTCATGCAGCAGATGAGCGAGGTCAGTGAAGTTGACCAAGGACAGCAACTGAATGAGACTCCTGATATAAGCAATAAATCCGGTCAGGGATATACTGAAATGGGTAAGGTCTATCAGGATTCAAATGGAAAGCTGATTATGGTAGAAGGATAATTTTCTTCTATCCTTTTTTTTATTGGATTTTAGATTAGTTCGTTATCAATAAAACAGCTATTTATTGTATATTTTATGGCTAATAATATTAATCTAATAAAATTGTTTAAAAAAGAAAAAATAAGATTTTTTTAATAAATAAAAATTGTTGAAAGGGAATATGTGGTTTTTGATAAATATAATAGTTTAAAAAAGAAAGAATAGTTCTTTGAGTAAATAATAATTAGTTTAAAAAAGAAAGAATAGTTCTTAGAGTAAATAAGAATTACTTAAAAAAGAAAAAATAAGATTTTTGAGAATATCTCAAAAATCTATATTATAGACCTTATTTTTTTACAGTAAAAGTAGCCTTTTTGGTAATGGCTTTGTAAGCGCTGTCACCTGCAAATTTAGCAGTTGCAGTGAATTTACCTTTTTTAGCTACTTTAACGCTAATTGTAGCAACACCTTTGGAGTTGGTTTTAGCACTAAATGTTTTTTTGTTTACGGTAATTGTGATTTTTTTACCGCTAAGTGCTTTGCCGCTTGCATCTTTAAGGGTGAATGTTACTTTTTTAGCTTTTTTGACTTTTAGGGTAGCTTTAGCGAAGCTAGCTTTTACAGCTTGCTTGTTTACGGTAACCTTAACGGTTTTGTAGCTAGCCTTACAACTTTCGTCTCCAAGGAAGCAGATGGAATAGTAGTAGGTTCCTGCTGCTGCGAAGTTGGTTTTAATAGTAGCCTTGCCATCAGCATTGGTAGTGACAGTACTGGTTTTGCCATTAATGGAAACTGTTACATTTTTGTTTGCTAATGGATTTCCTTTTTCATCAAATAAAGTAACCACTAAGTTTTTGTTGGTTTTTGCAACAGTAGTTAAAGCGCTAGCATTGATAGTGGTTTCAACAGGTACAATTTGACTGAAGGTTCCGTTGGTTGCAGCTATGTAAGCTCCATCAGCCTTAACGATGTTGTAAGTAAATGTAGGTGGCATAGGAACAAATACCAAACCGCTGTAATCATTGTTTTCACCAATTTTGATATTGCTGTATCCGCTTGCAAGCAAGAATCCTATTTTTGTATTGTTGATGAATTTGTTCTCATCACAGAAGATGTTGGAAGATCCGTAACAGGTGATACCTACATCACAGAAATTGAGTATATTGTTTATAGCTTTGTGTCCTTGACTGTGCATGAGGTAAATACCTTCTCTTGCACCAATTATTGTGTTGTTTTCAACGATACAGTTTGGTCCGGAACCGTGTCTTACATCGATACCATGGTTTACAGGATTGATGATGGTATTGTTGTAAATGTGAGTACGAGCAGATCCAAAGGAAATGATACCCATATCACTTACATCGGTTACAGTATTGTTTCTTACAATAGCATCATAGTTAGGATCCATAAATTTGCTTCCTACGTAAAGACCGAAACGTCCGCCGCTAATGTTGTTGTTTTCAATTATACCATTGCTTGTGTTGTAGATGATTACACAGGATGGGCTTTTCATATTAGCCATTTTTACGCCATGGAGAATGAAGTTGAATCCGCTAAGGGTAAATCCATTTACATTAGCAACTTCAAAGATACCGTCATAATAATTGCCCCATTGTGCAGGCATGCTACGAGTATCGGTTAATGTAGCGCCATTACCATTAATGATAATGTTGTTTAAGGTTGTTTTGTAGGTAACATTTTTCTTAATTACATTTCCATCATCATCTAATTTAGGCTGTCCTTCTTCATCTAACACAGTTTCTTCCACTGTTTTGTCTTTAGTTATTTTTAAATTTGTATTTTCATAGGTTCCAGCTTCGAAATTAATTATTGTATTGTCCTCTAAATTATCAAATGCCTGTTGAATTTCATCGTTAGTCATTCCTTGAGTAATTTGGAGCTCATTCATGGTAGGTCCAGGACTTTCCCCTCCTTCATCTCCAATGACAACTTCATCTGCATCAGATGAACAGACATCATCTATAGCATCATCTGCTGCGGATACTGCTCCAAGTGAAATAATTGTCATAAGGACTAATATTGCAATAAGCAAAATCTTTTTATTCATAAAAATCTCCTTTTTAGTTATTATTCGATAAAATATTCATTTTTTTCTTAAAAAAAATAAATATATTACTTTTTTAAATAAAATCAAATTAATTAAATATTTATTTTTTAAAAATAATATAATTTTATATTTTTTGATACAACGATATGTAATTTATATCAGTTTGTATCTGGATAATAACTATGTTAATTATTTTATTTAAATCTTATTTATTTTAATTAAATTTGATAACAATAGTTAAATTTAATTGTTTTAACCTAAAATAATTAAATTGGGTTTATGTAAAGATTTAAATAGATGATTATTTAAAAAAATAAATATATATGTTTTTAAGACATTGTTATACTTTTTTTTAATCGTTTTCAAATTTAAAAAATAAGCAATATGATAATGTATTTTAGAGAGATATAAATTTATGGAATGGTATTATGAATTCTACAAATAATAAACTCAATAATTTGAAAAATAAGCATTTTTTGTTTAGTATTTTTCTAATTATTTTAGTTATTAGCTTAATTGCTTCTGTATCAGCTTCTAACTCTTTAGATACAGATAATTCTAATTATAATACCATATCAGATTCAAATAATGTATTACAATCAGATACTGTTCTTAAATCAGACAATTCACTTGATTCTGATGAAAATTGCTTATCTGAAAAGAATGTTCTATCGTCCAGTTCACCCTATCAAATCTCTTCTGATAGCTCTAACGATGAGATACAATCTATCTTCGATAATGCAAAAAGTGGAGACACCATACAATTCAATGACAAGGAGTATAACAACATATCAATTGTTGTCAACAAGAAATTGAACATTGTCTCTACCAAGAATTCCATTATACATACTTCAGATAAAAAAAGCAGTAAAGCCAGTCAAATGGGATTGTCAAATACTTTTGGCTTTTATTTCACTAAGTTAGCTAGCGGATCAGTCATTAAAGGCTTGACTTTAATCGGAAACTCCGACTATGAAATAATGGTTGAAGGCACAAACAAGATTAGCATACTAAACAACAATATATCCGGCGGAAAAAAGGCAGGAATTTATTTAAAGGATTCAAAATCCGATACAATAAATAACAATACTATAATCAGGGCCTATGATGGAATTGTATTTAGGAATGTTAATGCAAGCAAAGTAATTTCCAATAAAATCCAAAGGAATAGGAATACAGGTTTAGTCATTGAAAATTCTTTTAGCAATAACATTACAAACAATACAGTTTATAAGAATGATTTGGATGGTGTTCTTTTAAACGATTCAGGCCATAATAGGATTTTAAGGAATAAGATTATTACAAATGGCATTTCCGGACTTAGAATGGAAGGAGTTACCAATAATAATATTATAATGTATAATAACATTTCAAGAAATGTAGTCAATGTTTATGCAAATTCCTATACCAGCAATGACAAAATGAGTCAAAATACCCTCATGTTTGCTAGAAAGCTTTTTGGAACTTATGTTGGAGATGAAAATGGTGGTGCAGCTATTTTCTTTGGAGACAATTATCGATCATCCCCATGGAAAAATCTGGACTTTTCATACAATTCCATAGGCATGAATGAAGTATGGGATGCTAAAAGCAGCATGGCTCACCCCCCAGTCAATATAGGTGCAAACTGGTATTTCGATAACGACGGCAATTATGCAATAGGCCACATATGTCCTATGGTATTTGGAAGGGCAATCACTGTTGATGAATTGAAAACATTGTCTATGGGATTTTCTTCAGATGGAAATGGTATATTCGGCCAATTGTATGAAGGAAGAAAAGCAGCTGGAGCCGGATCATTTACAATAGACAACGTCGTTGTAAATGGCAAGGATTATGGGTCTGTTGAAGTAGGTGAAGATGGACGCTTCAATTTGGATTTATCTTCTCTTCCAGTAGGAAGCGTTGTTTCCATAAACATCAGCGGCCATGTTTTCAACATCACCATAGGCAAGGAAGTTCAGAAAAAATCAAACCCAGAGCCTAAAAGCAATGAAGAAAGCAAGACCAATTCATCTAAAGAGGGTACAAATCCTAACGTTACTGGAAATGGTACCGGTACTGGGTCTGGATCATCAAATGGTTCTGGAAGTGGTGAAGGCAATTTCACTGGTAGTGGAATCAGTGTAGGAACATTATCTGGCCAATCCAATGCTGGAACAGGAGACTCTGGTGAAAATGGTGGAGGAAGCGCTTCAGAAGGAGCAAAGGCTTATGAAATCCTAAAGGAAGAAAATACTCCTGCCACTGCTAAAAACAGTCAATTGCTTGCAGTTTTCGGTGTTGCTCTTGTAATATTAATTATCGCATTAGGATATAGAAGCAAAAATAAAGATGATTATCAGTTAGACAATCATAATTATGAACTTTAATATTTTAAGATACTTAGTTAAGGAATTGTTAAAGATAGTTAATTAATGATATCTTACTATTTTCATTTTTTTAATTCTAAATTAGAGTAATTTTTTTATTTCATATTCAAAAGGTTGAAGACAATCAGTCATACCCCCCAATCTCACTACAGAACCAGATTGAATTTTTTCTATTTTATTTTTTTCTTAATTCTTAATTAGAATAATTTTTTTATTTTATTTTTTATTCGTAATACATCAAACTTTTTAAGAATTTATAAAAAATATTGGATATCAAATTGAAAAAAGGATGATAAAAAAGAAAGCTGATAGTTTATTTGAAAAATCTATCGTCTGCCTTTTGGCTTTTAGCCTTTTGATGCTTGGTTTCAAACCAGCCAATTTTTATATCATCAACCAAAGTGTCTTCAAAGAGTTGAGGAACATATGGCTTGATGTCAAGAAGGGGAGTTCCATCAAGTATGTCTACATTGGAAATGTATAAAACATCATCTTCTACTTTGTCTAGCTTTACAGTAGTCATTCCAATATTGTTAGGTCTTTTTGGAGATCTTGTTGCAAAGACTCCATGTGTATTGTTATCCATGAATGGCTTTACCTCGAGGGCATTTCCATTGGTTTTATGCAAATGATAGATAAGTATTAGATGTGAAAAACCATCAATATCCTTTAATCCAGGTTTGAATTCGTCTTTAAGACATATTTTTCCTTCAATTCCTTTTGCACCGGTTGGTTGAATTGGCATTCCCTCTAACTCTTTAAATGGGGAATGGATTGTTCCAATAATTTCAAATTCGATTTTCATACTATCATATTGATTTTTGATATATATAAGGTTTTATAACGAAATACCATTTAATATTTGAATTCATTAAAAGATTTCATAATTTAT
>JAUNXF010000002.1:0-32308 GCA_030539935.1 Methanobrevibacter sp. | reverse complement strand
TTTATAACGAAATACCATTTAATATTTGAATTCATTAAAAGATTTCATAATTTATAACGAAATACCATTTAATATTTGAATTCATTAAAAGATTTCATAATTTATTCTATAGAATTTAAGACATGGGTTACAAACTGTGTCTTGGCTATTTCTTCAACGAATTCAACAAGAGCGGCTGCTTCCTTTACAGTTTCACCTGTTGCTATAACCCCATGATTTTTTAAGACAATGACATCTTCTGTCTTTAAAGCTTCAGATGCTGCATTGGCCAATTCAATGCTTCCTGGCTTAAAGTATTCAATATCCTTAATGTATTCGGATTTAATGGCACCGAAACCTTCTAAACGCCTGATCTTTTTATTGGAAAATGCAAATCCAGTTGCATAAGGTGAGTGGGTATGAGCAATTCCATAGACATCTGGCCTGTTTTTGTAGATTTCCAAATGCATAATTACTTCTGAAGATGGCTTTCCCTTTGTCAGGTTTTTGCCATTCTCATCAACCAGTACGATATCCTCTTCCTTTAAGTCAGCAAGGGATTTAAGGGTTGGTGTAATGGCTACTATATCTCCATTTTCGCCTTTGAATCTTGCACTTACATTGCCAGCCTTGCCTGAAACCAATCCTCTTTCAAATACATAGGCTGACATTTCAACAACTGATTTAACAATTTCTCTTTCCATTTTATCATTCCTATAAATATAAAATCAATTAAAGATATCTGGTCATTAAAAATCAATCAATAAATTTCAAGTGTCTGTAGTTTCCCCCTACATCAATGATAGGAACTTCTGCAGGTGTCGGTACAATGTTATAGATTTTCTGGAACTCTGTTTGAGTCTGGAAAGTACCTGAATTTATGCAATGAATTCCATTGTAGTTTGTATAGGTGTTAATGTGAACATGCCCTGTATGCAAGACATCCGGAACCCTATCAATAACCAAGTGGTCTTCAAGTTCTGAAGCAAGAGGAGTCCTTTCACCATACAATGGAGCCAAGTGTCTTTTCTTTAGGAATTCTTTCATGACAAGGTCATTTCGCTCATGTGAAAAGTCATTGGATCCCATTACCATATCGTCTATTCCCCTTCCATGATAGATCAGCACTTCCAATCCATCAAGGCTTACCATACTTGGATTGGATAGGAATTCCACATTGTTCAGCTTGTATAATGATTTTGCATATTTTTCAGGAACGGCAGGCTGAGGCTCTGCCACTCTTGATGCATCGTGGTTTCCTGGAGTGATGATTATTTTAATGTCGCTTCTAATGTCACCGAGAAGTCTTGCAGCTTCATCATATTGAAGTGTAATGTCTTTAATGGCCAATTCCTTATCCTGATTTGGATATACTCCAATGCCGTCTACAATGTCTCCCCCGACAATCATGTATTTAACGTTGTTAGCCATTTCCCTTTGCGCTTCGTTTCCATAATCCCCATTGAGCCATCTGGTAAATCTTACAAATGCATCTTCAAGGAATGTTGAACTGCCGATGTGGATGTCTGATGTAAAGACAGTACCGAAATCAACCTCCTTTCTAGGCATTCTAGGAACCCCTGGATCTATGATATTTAGGCATATTGCCAATTGGTTTTCAGCACCTGCCCTTTTTTGAGCCACTATTCCAATGACTTCATCTTTCATGAGATTCTTGGCTGCTCTAATCAATTCATCATTGTCTTTGCTTACGAGAACAGGCATTGAACCGGTATCATCTTCCACTTCTATTAGATAATGGCCATTTTTAGTGCTTCTGATATCTGTAATCATTACGATAAGGTTTAAATCGGTTTGATTTTCAGTGATTTCATTGATTTTTTGCCAAGTCCTAAGCTCTGGCCTTTTAGACAATATGTCTGATAGCTTTTTATATCTGTTTTGGAAGTATTCGATTAAGTTGCCGATTTCTCCGCTTGTGTAAGATTTATTGCTGGTATCTTTGAGAACCTTGTATTTGTCAAAATTGACTTTGGATTCTGTTAGGTTTCTTTTATATTTCAATTTGCTGTCTTCGGATATTTCTGTATCTTCAATCTTCACCACATTTTCACTAGCCACACCTAAATTTTTAGGCTTTTCTTCTACTTTTGGTTTTTCAGCTTCTGGGGTCCCTGGTTTTGGCTTTTCTTCTACTTTTGGTTTTTCCATTGCCTGTTCAGTTTTCTCCTTTGGCTTTTCAATATCTAGTGTTTGTGGTTTTTCTTCTGTTTTTAATGTTTGTGGCTGTGTTTTTTCTTCCGCTTTTGGTATTTCAGCCTCTGACTTTTCAATTCTTTCTTCAATTCTTTCCTGTGGCTTTTGTTCTATTGCAGGTGTAATTGCTTTTTCTGTTGGTGTTTCAATTTTTTTCTGGTCTGAATCCACATTGAATTTTATATTAAGACCTTTCATGCTTTTTAAAGTGTCGACATCAACTGGAACCATATCTTTGGAATAATTTCCACTTTTTAATTTTACAATTATTTCTGAACTTAAATTTAAAGGATTTTGGGAGTTTACAATCAAATCATATGCCTCTGGAGATAATATTATCCCTTTCCTTGCAAATTTAATAAGTATTTCAGCTGTCATATTATCACTTCATCTTTTTTTAAACCAATGCAATTCTAGATATTACACCAGTATAACAGTTCCATTACATTCATCGACATTTTTTTAAAATCTTATATTATATATCTATTTATTAGTTAATAAAATAATCTATAGGATATGATTTTTCTCGATAATTTTATTATATATAAATAATAAAAACATTAATATTATAAGATACTTAATTATATTTTTCCATAAAATTTAAAGTTTATGGATTAGATATTGTAGTGATAAATTAACTTATTCGATTTTAGTTTATGGATTAGATTTGCAGTGATTAATCAATTATTCGAATTTTAAGTTAATTCAAGTTTAAAAATGTTTTAAAAAAATTAAAAAATTAATTCAAAAAGGGATAAAATGAAAATATCAAGAATTATACTTATTCTATTGCTATTTTTTGTATTTTTTGAAATAGGGCTTTTCAGTTCCTATACCTTAGCAACTGGAGAAGTTCCTAATCCAGAAGAATTAATAGGCATGCAGGTTGAAACAATAAGTTCTATATTCAGCCCGGACAATGTTGGCGGATTGCTCATTAAGGATCCAGACAGCATTAACGTTACAAACAGATATGAATTGGCTGATAAGGTATCAGAGGTGGCAGATGTGGATGGTGTTAATGTGGAAAACATGACCGTCACCACTGTTGATGACACCAACAAGGAAGAGTTTAATGTTACAGTAACAGCTTACGGTTATTCAAAGCCTAAAGGTAAGGGCGGTTCCATTATCATAAGCAATGAGCCTGACTATAAGATCATCTGTACAGCTATGGCAAAATACACCATAAACGGTGTTGAAGTTGATTTGGATACTGTTAAGGTTGATTCAATCTTAAAGATATTTGATGCTGACGATAACAACAAATACACTATCTTAGGAAATGACTACAATTCAAGTTCCAAATACAGCTCAAGTTCCAAATACAGTTCTGACAGTTCTTCCAGCTATAGTTCAAGTTCTGGAAGCTCCTCATATTCTGGAGGTTCATCATCTGGCGGTGGCTCCTCTACAAGTGATGGCGGAGGTTCCTCATCTTCTGGCGGATCATCTTCTGGTGGCTCATCTTCCGGAGGCAGTTCTGGAGGCGGTTCCTCATCTGGCGGTTCTGCTGAAGGAACCAGTGAGTTGTTGGCCCCTATATTCTCATTGATTCATGCATAGTTTATTTTCAAATGAAGAATTAAATAATACATTTAATTTATTTTTAAATAAACTATTAAATTTTAATTTCAGTTCATTATGGAACTTAAATTTATATTTTAAAATACAAAAAATGAAAGACCTTTTTAAAGGTGATATGATGATTAATCTTATTAAACTTAGTTTTGATATAGGAGATCTTACCATAAATGCATTTAATGCAATTATTGAATCTGACATAATAATCAATTATGACAACATTGATTTGGATGATTTGGATTCATACATAAGGGATAAGGAAATCATTCTTAGGCAGGAAGATGAATCTGAAGAGGATTCAAATGTCTATTCCAATATAAAGAAAGGCTATTCCCTAATAGAATTGGCCATTTCCAAATCCTATAATAATGTGACAGTCATTTGCTCAAACAGTTCAAACATTTATGGCATAGCCAATCTTTTGATTCAGATAAGTTCAAAACATGAGGATGTTGAATTGAAAATTTATCCTGGAGTTTCTCCAATTGATTATAGTTCAGCTGTTTTAGGCGCTCCATTAAATGATTTTGCAGCTATTGATTTAAACAATCCGATTGAATCTTCTAATGAACTGGAAAATAAGATTAAAATGGCTTTGGAGAATGATTTTGTTTTATTTGTTCATAACCTTAAGGGAAATGAGTTTATTTCAAATGAAGACCAGAACAATAATTACAATAGGCTAAAGGAAATTGTAAGTGACTTCAACGAAGACTTATTGGTTGGAATCGTAAATGACAACTATTCTTATGAAATATGCAAATTTAAGGATATTAGGGATGAAGTAATAAATGAAAGCTCCACCTTGATCATTGGCAATAAGTTGACTTACAGATTGGAGGATTATATGGTAACCTCCTGTGACTATATAGTCAAGCCAAAGTTCATTTCACAAAACATGGATTTCTTTGAAAGGTATTTGAAGGATGAAACCCCAAAGGGCATTGACTATGACTGTGACTATTTGCCATGCCATAAGAAATTGGAATCATGCGATTTCTGCTATTGCCCCTTCTACCCATGTGCCGATGGTCTGACTGGCGGTGAATGGATCAAGGGTAAAAATGTTTGGAGTTGCCAGCACTGTGATTGGATTCATCTTGAAGAACCATGTAAGGCCATTAGGGAAGGGCTTGATGATATCTTAAAGGAACCTAATGATTTAAAAACAAAACACATAGAATTATTGAAATTAAGACGTGAGTGTCTTTTGAAGACCTTAAAATGAATGAAATTAGAGGATCTTTTGAAGACTTGAAATGAATGAAATTGAGGGGTCTTTTGAAGACCTAAATGAATTATTAATAATTATACTTATTTACTACATATTAATGGAAGGTTTTAAAAATGCCAAGCGTAAAAGATATTTTAATTGAAATGAAAGATATGTCGGAATTAATGGTTGATTTGGCTTATTCTGCTGTTTTATTTAATAATAAGGCAGCTGCAGAAGAAGTCTTAACCCTTGAAAATAGACTTAACAGCATGAATTATGAGATTAAAAAGCAATCTCTTGTAGCTGCACGTTCACTTGAGGATGCGGAAAAGTTAACCACTTTGCTTGAGATTGCAGAAGCTGCTGAATCCATGGGTAATGCTGCAAAGGATTTAGCTGACTTGACCTTAAAGGGATTCGAACCACACCCTGTATTCAAGATGGTTATGGAAGAGTCTGAAAAGAACATTATTCGTGTAAATGTTGAAAACAGTTCCGTATTGGCAAATCAGTCCTTAGGAGATTTGTTGTTGCTTAACCGTACCGGTATGAGAATCATTTCCATCAGACGTGGAGACTCTTGGATTTACGGCCCTGATAAAAATACCGTAATCCTTGCAGGGGATGTCCTGATAGCTAAAGGATCTGAAACCGGAACTGAAATCATTGAAAAATTGGCAGATGGAGAAATGCATTTAGAGGATTTAGGAAATATTGAAGAATTCATTGATGACGACTAATTAAACTTATTGAAGAATTTATTGATGATGAGTAATTAAAACTGATTTATCATTAATTCATTAGTTATTTTAGTCAATCAAATGAATGTGATTTAGAGTTTATACAAATTTAACTTTCAATTAATTTATTTATTAATATGTATGGATGTGACACTATGATGATAGGAGGTGAACCAATTGAAAAGTCTAATGAAGATGATACGTCAATTTGGGGAATCTCTCATCACATTGGTTGTCAGTTTTATTCTATTTTTGTTTAATGGCATAAAGTTCATAGTTTCACTGCCTGCTCGTTTTGTAGAATATATTAGGGAATTTTTAGCTGACACTGATTCTGTTTTAAAGGAAAGTTTGATAGCTCTTTCCATTTGTGCTGTCGGTGACTTGTGTGCAGGTATCATTTTAGGAAATATGGAGTTCTTCCTAAAGACCTATCCTGGCCTTATGGTGATTATTCCAGGAGCGATTGGAATGAGGGGAAACATTTTTGGATCATTCGGTTCAAGATTGAGCACTCATCTCCACATCGGTACAATTTCCCCTGAATTTAAAAGGTCAGACCTTTTGGACGAGAATATCACAGCCTCCATCATTTTGACCATGGTCCTTTCTGTTTTGCTTGGTGCAATTGCAAAGGTGATCTGCATAATATTCGAGTTTCCAAGCATCAGCCTTTTTGATTTTGTATTGATATCATTTATAGCAGGATTGATATCAACAATAATCATGCTTCCAATAACCATGTTCATTTCACTCAAGAGCTTTGAAGGCGGATGGGACCCTGACAACATTACAACCCCATTCATTGCAGCTGTTGGAGACTTCTTCACCTTGCCTGCAATCATCTTAAGTGTCTTGACAGTAAACCTGATAGCCTTCAATTCATTTGTCAAGATGATTCTATTCGCTATAGTGGTTATCGTAACTGTCGTATCCCTGATTTCAGGATACACATCAGACAATGAGGTCAGATATATCGTAAGGCAATCAACTCCAGTTCTCTTCTTCTGTTCCATTTTAGGTACAGTTGCAGGTGGAATATTGAATAACTCACTGTCTACATTGCTTAAGAACCAAACATTGTTGACATTGGTTCCATTGTTCTCTGGCGAAAGTGGCGGTTTGGTAAGCATATTGGGAGCAAGATTGTCCTCAGGCCTTCACTCAGGTTTAATCGATCCGGTGCTCAAGCCTAAAAAGCACACTATGGAAAACTTCATTGCAATTGTAACCTTGTCTCTTATAATGTATCCTTTAATCGGATTCTTGGCTGAATCATCAACCATAGCCTTCAATAACATTGGTGTTGGATACCTTCATTCAATTTTGATAAGCCTGATTGCAGGAATGATATTAATATTGATCATGTTGCTTGTAGTGTTCTATATATCCACAATCTCATATAGAAAAGGTCTCGATCCTGATAATATCGTCATTCCATTATCTACAAGCCTAACAGATTCAATATCTACATTAATTTTGATTGTAGTATCTTTAGGGCTTTTAAGCTTATTTTAAGCCCTAATCTAAAATTTTTATAATTTATTCCTTTTCAGACATCATCAAAACAAATGATTATTTTAGGTATACCTAAATATTATATATGATGAAAAATATATTTAATATTAAAGTCTTTATCCCTTTATTGTAAAATATTAACTTTACTGATGAAAATATTTATAATCTAATTTTATAATAATAATTTTATAATGATTATGCTTATCTTAAAAAATATTTCAGTGATTTTAAGGACTTAAGGAGGTTTGAAATGACAACAATGATAGAATTTGAAAATGTATCAAGAATTTATAGAAGTGGAGACCATGAGTTAAGGGCTTTGGATAATTTATCCTTAAAAATAGATAAAGGGGAATTTGTTGTTATTTTAGGACCATCCGGTGCAGGAAAATCCACACTGTTAAACCTCCTTGGTGGATTGGACTCTGCAACAAGCGGAAAGATAATTGTCGATGGTCAAAATATAGTGGATTTTAATGATGACGAGTTGACTAAATATAGGGCCAAAAGCGTTGGATTCATCTTCCAGTTTTATAATCTCATTCCTAATCTGACTGCAAAGGAAAATGTGGAACTGATGAAGGACATAACCGATGTAGACATTGATGGTGACAGGATACTTGAATCCGTTGGCCTTACAGGTCATGGAGACCAGTTCCCTGCACAGCTGTCTGGTGGTGAACAGCAAAGGGTCTCTATTGCAAGGGCTTTGGCAAAGGAGCCTGCAATGCTACTCTGTGACGAACCGACAGGAGCCCTTGATTCAAATACAGGAGTCTTGATTCTCTCACTGCTCCAGAACATGTGTCATGAAAAGGACACAACCGTAATTATTGTAACCCACAACTCAAAGTTGGCTGAAGCGGCAGATAAGCTGATTAGAATCAAGAACGGAAAGATTGAAGCTGTTACAATCAATGAAAATCCTTTGGATGTCAATTTGATTGAATGGTAAGAATATTTATTTAATTCTGATTGAATAGCAAATTTATTTTTATTTTTTATTCTTAAATATGATGGACTGTTTGAAAATATTCTGTAAATGCAAAAGTGATAGAAAAGTGATAATATGAAGATGTTGTTTAAGAAAATGCTGCGTGATTTCAAGGATCATAAGGCCCAATTCATTTCTATTTTTTTAATGGCTCTTATAGGGGTCTATGCATTTACAGGTATCAGCGGTGAAGCCGTGGGATTGGTGGATGTTTCAACAGACTATTATGAAAGCACAAACCTTGCAGACGGATGGATTTATGGAGAGGATATAGACAATGATATCTTTAGAGACATTAAGGATATGGAGCAGATAAAGGGTGCTCAGAGGGAGATGGTTGTAGATACGGTTGCAAACTACTCTTCGGACCCTGAAATCACATTGCATATTCTCGAAGGAAAGCAGGATATATCCAAATTCCATTTGTTTAAAGGAAAAGACTTTGATGAGGATGACACTGAAGGAATATGGATTGACAAAAGATTTGCTGATGGCCGTGATTTGGACATTGGAGATAAGATTACCCTAAAATTCGATGGAAAGGAAGTTTCCAAAACTGTCAAGGGAATCATGTTTTCTCCAGAGTATGTCTATTATATTCAGGAAGGCAGTCTTCTTCCAGATTTCAGTCAGGTGGGCTATGCCTATATGCCAGCCAAAGGCGCCGATTTTGACATTGAATACAACACTATTACACTGGATGCCTACGAAGAACTCAATGAGAAGGAATTCAAGTCTGATATGGAAGAGACTTTAGGACAAAAGGCTTACGTTCAGTTCCTCCCTCGTGAAAACAATGTTGGAATAAAGACATTGCAGGATGAGATATCACAGCATCAGATGTTTTCAGGAATCTTCCCATCCATATTTGTTCTTGTTTCACTGTTGACATTGGTCACTACCATGTCCCGTGTAATTTCAGCTCAAAGGACACAGATTGGTACTTTGAAGGCCATGGGTTACAGCAACAGGTCAATCATCCTCCATTACCTTTCCTATGGATTTGTATTGTCACTGACCGGTTCAATCATAGGACTTGTATTGGGGCCTTTGACAATACCATATCTCTTCTATCCGACCATGTCAGCAACCTATTCCCTTCCACGTTGGGGACCTTCATGGGATATTAGCTTCTTTGCTGTGGCTGCATTGATGGTAATATTTTCAGTTTTAGTCAGCTACATTTCAGTCAAAGGCATCAGTGATGAGAATCCTGCAGAGACAATAAGGCCTAAGGCACCTAAGCTTGTAAGTTCAGGATTCATTGAAAGGACCAAAATATGGAAAAGGTTCAGCTTCAATGAAAGGTGGAACTATAGGGATGCCAAAAGGAATAAGCTTAGGGCCATAATGAGCGTATTTGGTGTCTTTGCATGTGCCCTTCTTGTAATGTCCGCATTTGGAATGTGTGATTCAATAAACGATGTTGAGGATTGGCAATACAATCAAATCTATAACTTCAATTCCAAGCTGCTTTTGGATGAAAACATCACAGATTCACAGTTGGATAGCATCTTGGATGAAACCAACGGCGAAGGCATTATGGAAGAAACCATTGAATTGAAGTATAAGGGCAATAAGAAGGCAGGTACCTTAACGGTGATGAATCAGACAGAATTGTATAGGGTAACAGATGGCGATAGGAATTACATTGATCTCGACCCTGATGGAATAGCCATTTCAGATAAGATGGCAGAGGTTTTAGGCCTCAAAATCGGTGATAAGGTGAGATGGCATGTTGCAGGCAATCCTAAATGGATTGACTCAGAGATTACAGAAACCTATTCCATTCCATTTGGCCAAGGATTGATAATGTCTCCAAAAGTCTTTGACAAGGAAGGTGGGGACGAGTATAATTACAGCACAAACGTTATCCTGACTAAAGAGAACATAAAAAAGAACTACACAGGCGTCAACAGTATCACAACACGTGATGACATCAGAAGCGGTTGGGATGTCATGACAGAGCCATTGAATATGATGGTGGGCATTCTTACAGGATTTGCAGTTGTATTGGCGGTTGTTGTATTGTATAATTTAGGTCTTTTGTCATTTACCGAGATTCAAAGGGAACTGGCCACATTAAAGGTTTTAGGTTTCAATTCAAAAAGCTTGAGAAGACTTTTGCTCACCCAGAATCTATGGTTCTCAACCATTGGATTCATACTTGCAATACCTGGAACCTATCTTTTGATTGGAGTCATGATGGGTTCAACAGGAGATGACTATTGCTTCCCAGTCAACATTTACCTATGGAACTTTATTGTAACCTTTATCATTACATTCGGTTTATCCGTTCTTGTCAATTTGGCATTTTCAAGAAAGATCAAAAAGGTAAATATGGTTGAATCATTGAAGAGCAATGAATAATTTTTTCTATTTTTTTTAATAGAAAATCTTTTTTTTACTTTTTTAAAGATACACTCTTCTTATTCCTTTTATTTTTTCAAAATCAGAATCAAATGAAAGTATTTTATAACTACTATCTAAGAAAATCATTTTTAACTCCTTTTCAATCATCCTTTTATCATGTTTTAATATAAGAATTTCACATTGCTTTTATGAATTACTCACTTATAAGCTATTTTCAATACATAATTGACCTCCTGTGACTTGAAGTAATCATATTTCAATTCACCATTCGAGATTAGGTCATTGGTCATGTTTTTGGGGATAGCCACCAAAACGGTTCTGAAATCTTCTATGCTATTTTTAGGAACATTGAAATGGATTGAATATATCTCACCTGAAGAGTTTTCCAAATCCTGAATAAAAAAAGGATTCAAGTCTATGGCTTCCTGATTCAGTCTCTCCTTTACATCATTGGTTCTATTCAAACTTTCCAAAATCCAATAGGACCCGCTATTTTTAACCGACTCATCACAAAGCAGATAATAATTGTAGTCATTCAATGATTCCTTATAAACCCTAAAGCTCTTGCACAGCCAAAAGGATCTTCCATCATTTCTGTGATTTTCCAAATTTGGATTGCTGTCATGATTGCAATCCCCTTCCTTGACATAATCCTCTCCAAGGATTTCAAAATCATTGAAATCATAGACCACAAAGTTAGAGTAATAATCACATTTCACAATCCTATTTACAGATGCAATGTCATTATCATTGACATTATCATCTCCATCACCAAAATCATTCCCCATTATAATAGGCTCTATTTCACTATTTAGAGGATAAATTGCCATTGAACTTTTGAAGCTGCCATTGAATAGATTCCTGTTGACCAGCCCATCATAATTGCCTTTGACCTTCTTCAGCTTATTGTATGATATTGTATTTGACATTATCTTTTCCCCATCACTGCTTTCACTGTAAAATTCACCATTTTCCACATTCCTGTTCTTTATTGCAAGTCCTGGAATGATATTCGATGGAACCATTCCATTTGTGAGTCCCTCATTCTCCTCCCAATTCTCAGGACTTCCAGGATTGTTCAACAGGTAATCCGATGTTTCCACAGCCATCCCTTCAAGTGATGAGGATTCCTCTTCCATAAGCATCCTTTCATTCAAGCCGTCACTTAGATTGGCCATTATACCTATTATGAAAAGGAGGAGTATGATTGATAGCAAGAGCTCTGTTGAGTATAGAAGGCCATACTCATCCTTTATAATGCTTTTTCTCATTTTCAATCCTCTCTTTTATTCTTCAACCTTAGTAATCACCCATCCCATACTTCACCTTATGGCCATGAGGGTCAAGATATAGGATTTCATAAGCGGAATCCCCTCCAATGCTTTCATTATTGTAGATGACCTCAACGCCGGGATAAACGTCATCACTGAATATTACATGGTCTGATCCGCAGGCGGATGCAAGCCCTGTTTCATTGGTCTTATGGGGATTTATAAATGTTTCAAAGCCATAATGCTCACAACCGCATTTCCCTTCAAGCCGGCATAGGTAACAGGCACCATCCCTGCTTTCATGATAGTAGCCGTTGTCCCTACAGTTCTTCATCACCAATCCGCCATCATCACCATGGTGTTTGTAGGGGTCATATGGACATTTCCTTATTATGAGGGGAGAGCTGGCATTGATATAGCAGGACCAATTTACAACACCATTTCTTCTTAAAAGCTCAGACAAGGAATTTCCATATTCATATGATGTATCATTAAGTTCAAGGCCATGATATCCTTTGCAGTAAAGAAGCGGAACTGGGTCCTTCAATCCAATGCAATCAACATCATCACAAACCACATTCTCAAAGGAATAATCCCCCTTTCCACTGGAGACATAGACCTTAAACTTATATGAGAAGGGGTCAGATACATTTTCGATGTCAATTAGGGATGAATTGACTTGGATCTTATAATTGTCCCAATACTCCTGATTTTTATATGAAAGCTTCTCATCAATAATTTCCTTCAGGTCGCTTTTTGAATCCGAACAGGGCCTTTTGTTCTTGATGACCTCCTCACCCAATTCCTTTAAGGCTTCGCCTTCAATAAGTGGAATGTTTCGCATATAGTCATTCATTACATATTGGAATTGATTTGAGGATATTATCTGATTGTTCTCTTCCCTTTCCTCAATTGCAGTATTTAAGACAATTATTGATAAGATTAAAAAGCCGATTAAAAGTAAGCCGCTGATTGCTATTGGAAGATTGGCTTCCTCATCCTCCAATATGTCTTTACTTATGGAATTATTATTTGCATTATTTTTCTTATTTTTATCATTAATCTTCATTGATTGCTTTATTATTGAAAATACTATTTAAAACTTTCTCAATTTTAATTATAATTTATTTAAGTCATTATAATTTGATTAAACGATTATAATTTCATTATTTAATTATAATTTATCACCTTCATCATAATATGATAATTACAGTAAAAATTTTGATAATAAGACTTTATTTTGTAAAGAAAAACTCATTTATCTTAAAACTTATTATAGATGAAATATAAATAGAATAATGTTATAAATTAATGATATATTTATAAACTAAAAAAATAATAAATAAATAAAAACAAGTTAAAAAAATTCAATTTTTTTAAACGATCAAAAGTCATTTTTATTATACTTATGTTTTATTAGGAGGAATTTAATGTCTGACACTGTAAGAACTTGGCGTCATATCCAACAAAGATATAACCTTGTTGGATCTAAATGTACCACTTGTGGTCAAGTGTTTTTCCCACAAAGGGTAATCTGTCCTGATTGTAGAAGAAAAGGAAACATAGAGGATATCCAGTTTTCCGGCAAGGGAAAGATATTTACCTATTCCGTAATCAGAACACCTACTTCTGACTTTAAGAAAATAGCTCCTTATGCTGTTGCAATCATTGAGCTTGAAGAGGGTGCTAAGGTTACCGCTCAAATCGTTGATGCTGATGTTGACGATATTCAAATTGGAGACCCAGTTGAAATGGTCTTTAGAAAAATCCGTGAAGATGGCCCTGATGGTGTTATCTCATATGGATTCAAGTTTAAGATTGTAAAATAATTTTATGGTCTTGAAGATTCAATTGTAACTTTTAAAAATAGCTTTTTAGCTATTTTATTTTTTATGAATGTGCAGTAATACTTTTTTTAATATTTTTATTAAAAATTTATTACTTTAAAATCAATTTAAAATTAATTTTAATAATTATTAATAAAGTTGATTAACTATAAACCAATAATTTATAGTATAAAGGAATTTAAGTAAAATTTATTAGGATTTTTAATATTTATGATTATTTAATTAAAATTTTACACGGTCATAGATTTGATGAAAATTAATTATATTTATATGTGATTATTATGAGTTATGAAGATACTGCTGTATTATTATTAAGTCATGGAAGTACTCTTCCCTATGCAGAAGAAGTGTTTAAAAATATTTGTGCAAAGTTCAAGGATAAAACAGAATTTGATGCTGAAGTGGGATACATGAAAGTGGCTCATCCAAACTTGAAGGAAGCCATTGATTTATTGAAAGAGCGCAATCCTAACTTAAAACGCATTATAGCCACTCCGGTATTCTTAGCTGCCGGAATTCATACAAACATTGACATACCAATCATTTTAGGCCTTGAACCTAAGGAGACAGATCCAAGACAGCCTGATGGAATTTACCCTGAAGGCCATTATCTATATGGTCTTGAAGATGTTGACTTTGATGGAGACATTGATTTGATCGGCCCTATAGGCCCTAATCCAAGGCTTTTGGAAATCATAAACAATAAGATAAGCGGTGCTCTTGAAGGCTCATCACTTGACGGCGATGCCAAAACAGGAATTTTGCTTGTTGTCCACGGCAGTAGATTAAACTACAGCAAGGAATTTATTACAGACCTATTTGGACAGTTTGAGGCTCAATGTGACTACCCTTGTGACTTTGGTTTCATGGAGCTTGTAGAGCCTAACATTCCAACCTCAATTAACAAGCTTGTAAGTGAAAACGAAGTGGACAGATTGGTTGTTGTTCCTGTATTCATTGCACCTGGAGCACATACCACAAGGGACATTCCAACAATTTTAGGACTTATTGAAGATGATGGAAGCGGACATCATCACCATCACCATCACGATCACGGCCATAGCCACAGTCATGAACACAGTCATGACCATGACCATGAACATAGTCATGACCACAGCCATAGTCATGACCACGGACATCATCACCATCATCATGGACACGATGATGTCAAGATGGAATTTGAAGGGGAAATATTGTACCCTGAACCAATATGTGATGATGACATCCTAATTGAAATATTGGAAGACATGGTTAAGGATGCTCTTTAGCTCTTTTAATCATTTTTCTTTCTCCATTTTTTCTATTTTTATCTATTTTTTAGTAAAATTATTATCTTTCTTTTTTTAAATATAATATTGAAATCATAATAGATTAGATATTAAGTCATTGAGGTATTTTATGCATCAGAAGTTCATGAGTGAAGCAATCAAGGAGGCCGAAAAATCATTGTCTGAAGGTGGAATTCCCATTGGAGCAGTGATTGTGAAAGATAATGAAATCATATCCAGAGGCCATAATAGGCTTATTCAAAACAATTCAGTCATTCTCCATGGTGAAATGGATGCGATTGAAAATGCAAAGGGACTAAGCTATGAGGATTACAGAAGATGCACATTGTACACAACTCTTTCCCCTTGTCCTATGTGTTCTGGAGCGGTTATTCTCTACAACATTCCAAGGGTTGTAATAGGAGACAACACAACCTTGATGGGAGCTGAAGACCTATTGAAGGGCAATGATGTTGAAGTCATAGTCTTAAATGACGAAAGATGCAAGCAATTGTTTGAGCAATTCGTAAATGAAAACCCGGGAGTTTGGGAGAAGGAACTTGCTAAGGTAGGAAATTGCACCGAATGCAAGCTATGAGGTGAACTTATGGAATCGGTCATAACAAATGAGAAGGATGAAAGGTTTATAGAGCTTACAAAAGAACTTGACAATGAATATTTCCAGCTTTATGGCGATATTGTTAAGAAATATGAGGATTACAATGATTTAGCTGATCCCCATATAGTTATTATTGCATTGAATTGGGGAAAGCCAATAGCTTGTGCCAGCTTCAAACTCTTTGACAAGGATACAATTGAAATAAAGAGGGTCTATGTCAAAAAAAGATACAGAAGGAAAGGAATAGCTTATAAACTCATCAAACAGCTTGAAAAGCTTGCAATTGAAGAGAATTTCAAATACTCAATCATTGAAACAGGGGCTGAAAATACAGCGGCCATCAAGCTGTATGAGAAACTGGACTATGAAGTGATAGAAAGCTTTGGCCAGTTTGAAGGAGACGACTTGTGCATTTGTATGAAAAAGGAGTTTAAAACAATGATCTTTTAAATTCATTCCATCTCTTCATCATTCAACTCATTCAATTCCATCTTTTTCAATTCTTAAAAATTTATTTATTCTATTTTTTCTATTCTTAAAATTTTATTCATTCTTTTTTGCACTGTTTTTTAAAATTTATTATAAAAATTTTTTATACTAAATAAAACAAATATTCTCATATGAAATCAAGCCAAATTAAAGTCTCTGACATTGGTGAGAAAGGCCTTATAGAAAGAATCATTGAAAGGTCCAAAACCTGTTCAGCTTGTGGAGTAAATTCAATGGATCATAAGGGTGCTGTTTTGGATTTTGCCACATCAATAGGAGACGATTCTGCACTGACAGACATTAGGATAGATGACAATAGCTATTTGGTCTCATCATCTGACATGCTGATTGAATCAAGCCATTTTCCATATGAAATGAGCTATTTCCAGATGGGATACAAATCAGTTGTAGTTAATGTAAGCGACCTTGCAAGCATGGGTGCAGATAATATTGGATTCCTACTTAACATGGCCATTCCAAAGGACATGCTCCTTGAGGATTTTGACGACTTGATCTGTGGAGTGATAAGGGCCTGTGACAATTATGATATCCCACTTATAGGTGGAGACACCAACCAAGCAAATGAAATCATACTTTCAGGAACAGCCATTGGTCAAGTCCACAAGGACAAGGCCCTAATGAAATATGGTTTTGAAGTGGGGGACCTTGTTTGCATAAGTGGAGAGCTTGGTCTTGCAGCGCTTGGATTTGAATTGCTGAATTTAAAGCAGATATTAAACAATAATCTATTTGAGATGGTTGATATTGAAGAAAAGATAAAGAAAGCCTATGAAATAGATTCGACTCTCTGCGATATGGCCATTTTTAAGGCATTGAAACCTGAAGCAAAATATGGGGAAGGCCATATTTTAAGAGATTGCAACAATAATGAAAACAGGGTTTCGGCAACTGACATTACAGATGGGATTGCCAGCGAATTTTATGAAATACTAAATTCGGATAAGAGCCATTTCCTGTTCGACAATGAAGAAAATGAAAGGACTTATGCAAAGGGAATTAGGATTTATGAGGACAAACTTCCAGTGGAAGATGAATTCAAACAAATTGCAAATGTTTTGGGAATTGATTATTTGGATTTGTTTTTACATGTCGGAGAGGATTTTGAACTGGTTTTCACAATAAATAAAGAATTGAAAGAACAGCTGTCAAGCGATATGAATTTTTATGTAATTGGAGAGATTACAGATAATGATACAGTTGAAATGGTACTCTCAAATGGAGATATGGAAAAAATAAGTCCAAGAGGCTACCAACATCTTGAATGAATCATAATTAATCTTTTTCAGGTGTTTCAAATGTTACATGAATCAAGGTTCTATACTAAATTATATGGGGAAGATGATGGCAAAGTCAATCAAAGCCCATCACCTAAAAAATCAGTTCAATGCAATCTATGCGGAAAGATGTGCAAAATACGAGAAAATTCTTTAGGATTCTGTAATACTCAAAAGAACATAGAAGGCAAATTATATTCAATAAACTATCAAAGAATAGCATCATCTCATATAGATCCTATAGAAAAGAAACCTTTGTATCACTTTTTGCCAGGTTCTTCAACATACTCCTTAGGTGGTTTTGGATGTAATTTCTCATGTTTGAACTGTCAGAACTATATGTTATCAATGAATTCTTTCAATGAATTCAACTCAACTAAAATACTGCCAGAAACCATCGTTAAAAATGCTATTAATAACAATTGCCTATCGATTTCTTGGACCTACAATGAACCTACACTATACTTTGACTTTGCCCGTGAAACTTCATTGATTGCACATGAAAAAAATCTTAGGAATGTATATGTCAGCAATGGATTCATGAGTGAGGAATCATTGGATGAAACCTTAATGTTCATTGATGCATTCAACATTGACCTAAAGTTTTATAGCGATGAGCTGTATAGGAAAATATGCGGGGGCAGATTGGATATTGTACTTGATAACTTAAAGGCCATTTATCAAGCGAAAAACAAGCGCAAAGCCCATTTGGAAATAACAACCCTTTTGATAAATGATTTGAATACCGATGAAGACCACATCAAATCAATCTGCAGCTTCGTTTTGGAGGAATTGGGCAGTGAGGTTCCCATTCACTTTTCAAGATTTTTCCCAATGCATAGGATGAATGACAGGAGTCCTACCAATATCGATTATCTATTGAGAGCAAAGGAAATAGCTGTTGAGATGGGATTGGAATATGTTTACTTGGGAAACATGCCTGCTGACAACAATACCTATTGTCCAAATTGCGGTGAGCTGCTGATGGCAAGGGAAAGGTATTGCAATAGCGATAAAAATAGAATAAGGAATGGCCACTGTACAAATTGCGGCCATAAGATTAATATGATATTTGATTAGTTTCTTTTTTAAATGGTTAGTATGTTATTTGATTAGTTTCTTTTTTTTAATATTATTCAATCACTTATTTCTTATCAATTCTATGACTTTTTTTGATGCATTTCCATCATCGAATGGATTGAACTTCTCACTCCATTTTTTGTACTTTTCACCAAATTGGGTTTGGTAGTCCTCTTCAGTGTAGTTTTTTATGAATTCAATCATTTCCTCGTTTGTTTGGCATATAGGGCCTGGAACCTCTTCAAACATGTCGAAATAGAATCCCCTTAAGTTGTTTTTATAATTGTCCAGATCATATGCAAAGAATATCATAGGCCTTTTTAGGATTGAATAGTCAAACATGACAGATGAATAGTCGGTTATCATCATGTCAGAAATCAAGTAGAGCTCCTGAATGTCCCATTCTGCATCACATTCAATTACAAAGTTATCGTATCTGCTCCAATCTATGTTTTCCTTTACGAGATAATGGAACTTTACGATTAAGGTGTATTCATCACCTAATTCCTTATGCATTTTGTCAAAGTCCATTTCCGTTGCAAACTTATACTCGTTATTGTCGTGGTATTGATTGTCTCTCCAGGTAGGAGCATAAAGAATGATCTTCTTATCCTTAGGAATATTGAATCGGCCTTTTATCTCATCAATGTCTTCAGCATTGTTTCTGTTTATGAGAATGTCATTTCTCGGATAGCCTATTTCAAGCATTTCACCCTTGAAATCGAATGCGCTTCTAAATATTTCTGAAGAGAATGGATTCTGTGAGATGAGGTATTGCCATAATAGGGAATTGTCCCTAAATTCCTGATGATACCTTTCAATGTCTTGGCTGCCGTTCATGTCCATGTATTCCATATCCAGCGCCAATTTCTTAAGTGGAGTTCCATGCCATGTCTGAACGTATTTGGCTTTCTTGTTTTTTCTGAGATAGTATAGGTGCCTTGCATCAAATATCCAGGCGCCGCTTCTAAGAGTGTAGTATAGAAATTTGAAATAGGACCTCCTCACCTTGACTGGATTTCCTGGAATTTTGATGTCTGTATCTATGAGTGACCACACACACTTAAATTCATCATTCAAACCTTGATTAAGGATTTCCTCATAAATGTATCTTGGATTTCCTGAATAATTACGGCCATTGCCTGATTCAAAAAGAATGATCTTTTCATTGGCAGGAATGATATGGGACCCTAAAATGTATAATCCTCTTACAGAGTATTTTGCCATGTCCTTAAGAATCTTTTTTATGTTCATAACAGTTTCTCCATATAATTCCTTTTTACCCTATAGTTTTTCCTTAAGGCATTTAAAAGGTTTAGCCTTCCAATTCCCTTACCAGAATTTGGGCCTTTTCCCAATCATTATGATCATCTATTTCAGTCCATTTCAATCCATTTGTCAAGACAAAGTCGATTGTTTTGATAATGCTCAAGTCCTTAAATGCAAAATCATAGTAGTTTTGAGGATCCTCTTCAATCAAGCTTTCCAATATCCTATTGAATTCGGCCACATCATCGCTGACCACCTTAGAGACTCCAATGAATTCTCCAGTGGATGATGGGATGTCCAATCCCTTTCCAATGGAATTTATTTTGCCGTTGGCTATTGTCCTTTCTTCATTAAAGGATTCATCATCGATTATAAGCTTGAATGATTCTTCATTCAGTTCCTTGAAATTGTCTATTATCATTCCTGTGTTATTGGAAGCGACTATATTGGAAATGATCTTTGGGTCAACGACATTGTCACCATTTATCAGGACAAAATCATCCAAATCATTTTCCTCAATGAATTTGCTTGCAAGATAGGTTGAAACGGAAGTGTTTGTAATGTCATACTTTTCATTTGCAATGGCTTTTATTTCAATGTCATATTTTTCAGCTATTTGTGGACATAGTTCAGTCACCTTTTCCATGTTGTAACCTACTATGACTATGAATTTGTTAATGCCTGCATCAATGCAGTTTCTTATCATTCGCTCAAGCAGGGTCATCCCATTTATTTCAAGCATGGTCTTTGGAATTTCCTTTGTAAGGGGCATCAGTCTTGTACCCATGCCAGCAGATAATATTACGCCAATCATTCTATCCCTTTTATAATTTTTCACTATATTCTAAAAATATTTATGGACTTTATTCATTTTTTTATTATAATGCATTAAAGATGAATTTCACTTTTTTTACATCCTATAATATTCTATAATGGATTCCAAGTTATCCAAACCATAATTCGCTGGAATGCCAGAGTTTTCAAAGTCCTTTCCAGGGCTTCCATCCTCATTGAAATAGCAGATTCCCTGCTTATCCTCATAAAATTTCAAGATTGTGTCAATTGCAGGAGTGTCAACATTTGTCAATGTTCCAAAGTATTTTATGATTGCAATTCCATATGGGAAATCCTCTAAAAACATTCTGGAGTTGAAATCAGGGTAAAATTTCCCATCCTCTTCAACCAATGGAACTTGAACCACTTCAAATGCCTTGATGCTTTTCAGCTTTCTGGTCATGGCCTCTGCAGTAGGTGATTCATAATAGATTCTTAATGAGACAACCTCTTCAAGATTCAATGGTTTCATGCGATTGCAAATCTCCTGGAGCTCATCATCATATTTTAATAGCAATTCAGAGGTTTCATCATTCCATTCCTCATAAAACATCAATTGCCTGTCGTATGAATCCCCCTCTTCATAATCCTTGAAGACATTATAGACTCCAGACAAGTGGAGCAATGGATTTGATGGGGCCAATGTAACCGCCAAATATTCATTCAATTGAGTGGTTGGAATGCCAATCAGCTCTTCAATTTCCCTGCAGATCTCTTCACCCTTATCTTTAGGAATGGAAGCGAGATATAAATTGGTTTTTCTTGATAGGCAGGTAGCTATTTCCTTGTTGGATTGTCTTGCAACAAAAGGAACACGTTGCAGGCCGAAAACTGAAATTCCACTTTCCACCAGTTCTCTGCACATGTATTCAGCTCCGCCATATCCTGGAAGGAAACCTAATTTGCATCCTTTTGCATAATATGCTTTGCTTTTTTCAATGAAATCCTTTCTCAGGAATGCCGGATATGTGCAGAACACGTAATCTGCATTTGCCAAAGCCTTTTCCATATCGGTTTCCACGCTAATGTCCAAGTTGTCATATTCCTTATCGTTTTCAGCATCCTCAAATGTCAATTTGGATGCATCAAATTCCTTATGGGTGTAAATGACCACTTCATGTTCCTTCAATAAGGCTATTGTGCTGGCCAATACCAAGCCAATGTTACCTGCTCCGACAATACAAATCTTCATTTTAACCATTCCTTTTAATTATCCTTTAGTCTCTATAAAATTTTAGTTGAATATTTTAGAAATCTTATCTCCTTTAACATTTATTGGTCGATGTCTTTCTGTTTTGGACTTATCCATTAATTCTTGTCTATTGGTCGATGTCTTTCAATGCTTCAATGAACTTGTCCATAACCTCACTTTCCCCAATGGAAACACGCAAGCAGTCTCCCAAATCAGGAACGTCCTTGTAGACCTTTATTAAAATCTTCTTCTCCTCTTTCATTCTCCTTACAATTTCAGAGGCATCCACCTTTTTAGGCTTGATGAATATGAAGTTTCCCTCTTTGGCACTGACTGTGTATCCATTTTCAATCAATCTATCAATTAGATGTTGTTTTCCATTTAATTGCTTTTCAACCAACTCATCAATCATGCCCTCCTTTTCGATGATTGATTGGGCAAAGAGCATTCCAAATGCGTTGACATTGTGGGGGGTGCACAATTTCTGCACTATTGCTATATCTTCAGGCTTTCCGACAACATATCCCAAACGGCATCCTGCAAGGGAAAACACTTTGGAGAATGTTCTGGTCAACAATACATGGTCGTTTTCCAATGCATAGTTGATGAATGAGTTTGGGTAGAAATAGAAATAGGCCTCATCAATCAGCAATGTGCATTCATGTTCCTTGCATGCTTCCAATATCCTATCTGCCTCTTCATATGTATAGACATCACCGACAGGATTGTTTGGATTTAATATTATCACAAGGTCAATGTCATCTGTAATGGCATTGACAATGTCATCCACATGCATCTCCAGCTTTTCATCATAGTTGACATGCACACTTTCCCTTCCATACATTTCACAGTACACATCATACATTGCATATGATGGGGTAACTGACAATACCTTTCCTCCAGGTCTGCTATAAGCTTGAATAACATGACGAATACCTTCAGCGGAACCGTTCACCAAACAGATATTTTCTATTTCAATACCTAGGAATTCAGCCAATTTGGTTGTGAATTCCAACTGTTCCGGGTATTTGGCTACAAATTCCGGTGTAACCTTTGAGAGCACCTCATCTATAAACTCCTGTGATAGGCCAACCGGATTTTCGTTTAAGTCCATACGAATATATCCATCTCTTGAATTTTGGTCAAAAATTCTAAATAAATTTTTAACGTCTTCATTTATATAGTACAAGTTATTCCTCCTTGAATTTCTTTGATTACTAGTTTAGCATAATTTAAATGTTTATCTTAAATTGACTTTCATCATGTTTTAAATGTCTATCCTTAATTTTTTAATCTTATCAGCCATTTTTTCCTGATCAACCTTTCTTAAATATGAATCGAATATTTCATCGATTTCATCATCAACTGAAAAGGTATAACCTAATTTGACACCTTTTTCCATGGCCTCAACCAATGGCTTGAAGATCAAGCTTAATTCATCAATATTTCCATCCTCATATAATTTAAGAATCTCTTCTTTTTGCTCAATATACTCTTCACGTCTGTGAATAACCCTTCCGCTTTGCTTTACATGGTTTTTCATGTTCGCAATGACAACCTTGGCTCTTCTTGCCTTGATGCTATTGGAGTAGATTTCTTCATAAAGCTCTTGCATTTTATCCATAGATTCTTGAATTTCGGGAATGCTTGAATATTCCTCCCAATTGATGAGAGTGCTTGTATATTTATAAGGGCTTTCCCAAATTCTTATAGGCCAGTTTTCCCCATAACAGAATTCAGCGTAACGCTCAAAGTCTTTTAGGATATAGGTTGGAATGCCTTCCAAATCTGTTTCGATAATATCCTTGAATAGATTAGAGTTAACGATCTTGTTTTCACCAATGCTTACGATTTGGTATTTTTCAATATCATCCCAAGTCCATATTGAATAATTGTCCTTTTTGGTCTTATATCTTCGGTTTATTGTACGACCGTTTCCAGTAATGTGATGGAATGCATTCAATGCCTTTTTACTATAGTTCAGATACCACAGATGATTGGTTTCAAGGTCAAAGTTTTTCAGTTTCCACGCTTTTCGTTCAAGATCCAGTATTTGCTTGGTTTTACCTGAGACAAGATGTTCTATAAATCGAATATTGATATGGATGCAATTGTTTTCTATGTGATAGGATTTTCTAAAGTCAACATCCCTCATTTTCAAGTCCAGGGAATCTCTGTATCCAAACATCATCAAGTGAATGTCAAACTTAGGGTTTGTCCTGAAGTCTTCGAAATAGAAATCATCATCATCCAAGAGCTTGGAAATCTTTTCAGCATCCCCTTGGCACATCATTACCTCCAATTCTTTTAAGCTGTCAATAGGTTCATTTTGATATGCCAATAATGCCCCTTGGCCATGCAATGCGTATTTGACATTTGCCTCATCACACAGCTCATTAAATTTACGAAGCAATTTTAATTGTATGTCCTTTTTAGTCAACATCTATCTCTTCCTCCGCCATTCTATCAATGCCGACATATCGTTTTGCATTCTGCCAAACAAATCCATTTCTTGTGTGGTGAACTGCCTTATCAAAGATTTCACGTGCCTTCTCCTCTTCACCAAGATGATAGTGGGCTTCAGCTATATATGCCATAATCTCTCCATCATCAGGGTAATCCCTTAACAATTCATTTCCTTTAGAGATTATGTGTTCATAGTCATCATTATCTTCAGCCTTCTGCATGTCCAACCATAATATTGCCCTATAAGTGTCAACCAAGCCTTCACAATCTTCTTCCATATTATTCAATAAGCTTTCCAACATCTCTGCATCATGGTCATCATAAATTGCAATGGACAGTTTCTTGCAGAAGATGCACATGTCCTTATAATGCTTAAAATCACTGTCAAGCTCAAAATTCTTTTCAAGAATGTTAATTATATTTCTTGCTGTATAGAACTGTCCCTGATTGATTTTATTTAGAAGGGCTATTTTTATTATATCCTTGTCTATGTCTATGAGGAAATTGTATTTTCTGCAGTTCTGATGTAATTGAATGGAATAGTAGTCCTCAAAAAGTTTATTTAAGATTTCATAGTCCTTATCTTCCAGAAGCTGTTTTAAATCATAGCCATTAGATTCCATTTTCTTTTCCAGCTCTACCTTTACAAGAATTCCCTTCATCCTGGCTTCTTCAAGTTCAACCTTTCTTCTAGGAATCCATGATTTCAGATTGCTGCGCTTATTGGTTTCATAGGCTTGGGTAACCTTTTCCTGATCAATGAATTTGAGGTAAATGCTTGTAAAGTCTTCAAATGGACGATTCGGGTCTTCAACTAAGGGATTATGGGATATCTTTCCCTCTCCTTGAGGTATGTACATCCAAGTATCTCCATAATCGGTTCTCAATGCATGTTCCAATTCATAGGCCACAGGGAATTTTCGACCTTCCAATTCTTCGTAGCGCTTATCACTATAAAATCTCTTTTCATGAAGCAGTGTTCTCTTTCCCCAACGCAGACATAGTGTATCTGCCTTTTCCATAGGATAATTATATAGTTTTTCGTATAGCTCATCCATCACTGCAGAGTATCCTTTCCTTTTGATTTCATCATATAAACTCAGCACTAAATCCCTATGGTCCGCATAGTCATCCAATGGAAGGCTATGGCATACCATAAAGTATGGAGAAAGAATTTCTAAAAATGCTCTCATCTGATTCAAATGTTCCTTTCTCCCATCATCTTCATTTGGAATAGGATCCAAGATGAAAAACTCTATTTGATCTCCACATGTTTTTGCAGATATGGATTGTGCGGGATAGATTGTGGTTTTTGATGTATCGACATAGCGAACAATTGGATTTCTATGATATGGCGCATTTTCAATGCAGACCAAGTTTCTGTTTTCAGGCAATATTTCAGGGTGTTTGCTTATCAAGTCATAGAATTTTAACCAATTGTCTCGAGTAATGTATAAATCGATATCATCATCCCATGGAAGGAAGCACTGATTTCTGATTGCACCTAATGCAGTTCCGCCGGCAAGGCAATAATCGATGTCATGTTCATTGCAGATATCATCTATCTCAATCAGGAGCTTAAACAGATTCTCATGTAAACTATTCATTGATAACTTCTCCTTAATACTAAGTTTAGTATTTCCTATTTGCTTTGTTTATAGTTTTTTTGTTTTTGCCCATGGCTTTTTAGCTTCGCCATCACTTAATTGTTCATTAATAACTGTTAGATTGTATTATCGTCAGTTCTTTTTACCTCCTCAAGAATCTCCACAATTCTTATGGATTCGTCTTCGAATACGCCCATTGAGTCTATGCTGTTATTGTTTAGCATATTGGACATTGCCTTGATTAAATATTTGAAGCCATTTCCCTCAAAGTTTGTATTGTATAGCTCTGCATCAATCTCTCCAGGCTTATGCAGTGAAAAGTTTTTGCTTCTCCACCAATTTCCTCTCATGCGGATGGTTCCTTTTGTTCCAATGATTTCCAATTGATTATCAACACGAACAACATTTCCCACATTGATGACGGCTCTTCCATTAGGATATACAAAGTTCATGGATGCAAATTCAATATTGTCCCCATCTTTTGTAACCTTGAAATCGGCCTTTTCATAATCCTGTCCCATAATCTTTAGCATTGGAAGCAGGCTCAATGCACTTAGGTCGTAGAATAGATTGGAACGGCTCTCATCATTTTTTGAAATGGAACAGTTGAAGCTTAGGATATCTCCAATCAATCCGCCCTGTGTCATCCATAGCAGCTGATTGAATACATAAATATGAACCATCTTAATGTTTTCCATCAGGATTACATTATTTTCCTTGGATAGACTGATCAGCTCTTTCAATTCACTGGATTTGAAAGTTGCAGGAGAGTCATATATGACATGCTTTCCTGCCTTTAATGCTTGGCGAATGTAATTGAATCTTTTTTCGATTGAGCAACGAACAAAGACAATGTCAGACGCTTCAATCATTTCCTCTTCGCTATCAAATTCATTCTCTACATTATATTTCTCTTGGAAGGCCTCCAATGTCTTTTCATTATCGCAAAAGACATTCTTCACCTCAAATCCATTTACTAATTTGGCTTCCTTAACCAATTCGTTGTCGTCCGCTTCATCGGTTATTATTCCTATATCATAGTTTTCAAATGTTTCCTGCCTAAGCTTTGTGCTTGAAATGCCTTTTGTTCTTTCCAAATATATCATATTGCAGTATCTGGATAAGTGGTCAAATTTTCCGGCCCAATCATCACCAATCACAAAGGAATCGATTTCATATTTTATTATGTCACCTATCTTTTGTCCAAGGTATTCCTCAACGATGATTTCATCCACTAAGCCGGTGTTCTTTACATTTTCAATTCTTGTTGCAAGAGTGTCATGAACGCTTAATTTACCTCTGCCGATGTCATAGTTCTCTCCAGTGACGCCGACGATTAGATAATCTCCATATTCCCTTGCCCTCTTTAAAATATTATAATGCCCCTCATGAAACATGTCGAATGTTCCATAGGTAATTACCTTTTTCATGGTTAAGCCTCTTTTAGTAAATGATTTTTGAATCAGTCTTTCTTAAAGTTATAATTTTAATCTTCAATGTTTTCCCATAATGTCTTGAAAGCTATTTTTGGAGGGATTTGATTTACAATCACATCATATACAAAGTCAACAACCACACTTTTCGTATTGGTCTTTTCACATATGTCCTTTATGGCCATAATTGAATTTTTCCCTTCAAAAACGATTCCGCTTGCCTTTTCATCAACAATTATCCTTTGGCCGTATAACATGCCTAATGTGTGATTTCTGCTTTCGCTTGAGGTTGAAGTTAGTACAAGGTCTCCAAAGCCGCAATACTCTCCTGCTGTGGATTCGTCTCCTCCAATGCTTTCAATAATCTTTTTGGTTTCCTCGAAACCTTTGGTCAAAACACCATATCTTGCATTTTCATTGATGTTCATCCCTTCACATATGCCGTTGGCTATTGCATTGATGTTTTTTATGATGCCGCAAATTTCAAGGCCTATGACATCAGGTATGATCTTGACCTTGAAATGGTCGGTTGACAATACCTCTTTAACCCTTAAGGCATTTTCATTGTTTCTGGATGCTATATTTGAAACGGTTGCAAGGTTCAATATCATTTCAGATGCGAAGTTAGGGCCTGACAATGCTACATAGTCGCTGTCAAAATACTCTTCGATAATCTTTCCCATGGTTTTCAGTGAAGGATATTCAATGCCTTTTGCAGTTGTGACAAGAATTGTGTCTTCATTGATGCAGTCTTTGATTTCAGATAATGTGGATCTGAATGCTGATGATGGGATTGATAGAAAGATTATATTGCAATCTTTCAAATCATTGTAATCGTTGGTAGCTATTATATTTTCCTCCAGTTTGGTGTTAGGATAGTATTCATTGTTGATGCCTGTCTCATTAATGGTATTGGCCAATTCCTCCCTTCTTAAATATAGGCACACCTCATCTACATTTTGGGATACGATTTGCGCTAAGGCTGTTCCTAAGCTGCCTGCTCCTATAATACCTACCTTTTCCATAATTTCACCTATTCGCTAAACTTGTATAAATTGAAATTTTAATCATTATCTTATTTTGAGTAGAATTTATTCGCTAAAGCTTACTCTTTCGAATTTTTCTGGCTCTAGAATTGATTTTGTAGCATCTACACCTACTTTAGTAGTTGTTCCATCGATTTCAGAAGCTTTTGGATCTAAGGAAGAGCCTCTTGCCTTAGGCACAATGATTATGTCATCATCACCCTTTACACGGGTTGCTATTGCATATTCAATATCCTGAGGGTCAAAAATGTTCACATCCTCATCCACCACAACAACATGCTTCAATGACGGATGTGCAGCAAGTGCTGCCATGATAATGTTCTTTCCATCTCCTTCAGTTTGCTTTTTGACTGAAACGGCTGCATGCAACCAACAGCAGCCTCCTTCTGTAAGAACCACATTCTGTACGGTAGGAACTGTGTTCTTTACAGCATTGAATATTCTTGGCTCCTGTGGCATGCCCTGAAGAAGCTTATGTTCAAATCCTGCTGGAAGGATTGCATGGTACATCGGATTTTCTTTCTTGATGTACATTTTGCTTAACTTTATTACAGGCTCCTCCCTTACATAATCATAAGTGTCGGTCAAATCTACAAATGGGCCTTCAGGTGCAGTCTCATCAATCAGTATTTTACCTTCGAAGATAATGTCTGCTTCCGGAACCTTTATTCCATTTTTACAATTCACCAGTTCCAATTCCCCATTCTTAAACCTGTTTGCAACTTCCATTTCATCAGCATCTATTGGTATTGAGGTGGTGCATGCAAGAAGTATGGAAGGTTCCATTCCAATGGCTATTGAAATGTCCAGATCCTGACCCATATCCTTTGCCTTTTGGAAATAGGTGTAAAGGTTTCTTGGCACAATGCGGATGGCGAGCTTATTTTTCTCCAGTACCAGCATTCTGTGGATTGAAGCATTTTGAATGCCGGTTTCAGGGTCCTTTGCAAATACAACACCTGCAGTTATGTATGCTCCGCCGTCACGCTTATAGTGGGTTAGTATAGGTATTTTCCCCAAGTCAACCCTTTTGCTGCTGTATTCATCCTTCAAGTCAATGAATTTTGTAATTGGAGTGGGATTGTTCATCCCATCAATGATTTTGTAAAGTATTTCATCGACCTGGCAACCTAATGATTGCGCTATCTTTTCCCTTGTATTGCAGATTCCAGAAACCACTGGAATATCATATCCTTTCACATTATTTAACATTACAGTTTCTTTAGGGTATTTGCGAAGCACTTTTGCAGCTTCGTATTCAGCATCAAGCTCATCGTCAATCTGAATCACATTCATAATATCTTTAGTCATAAAAATCACCCAATCCTTTTTTTATAGATCAGTTTTATCCATTTCCTCTCAATCAGTATCAAAATTATTTATCCATTTCATTCAATCAGTATCAAAATCATTCTCCAATCATAAGTCAGCATTTTTGTATTTAATCCATTTTAGATTTTCCTCAATTGTCTTGTTGGATATTCCAAGTATCTCTCCTGCAACTATTGCAGCATTTCTTCCATTGTCTATTCCAACTGTTCCTACAGGAACTCCAGGAGGCATGTTTGCCATAGTGAGGAGGGCATCCTGACCATCTAATTTTTTGGAGCATGGAACCCCTATAACCGGCTTTTCGGTAAGTGCAACAACAGATCCTGCTACAAGGGCAGACAATCCACTGATTGCTATGAATAATTTAGCATTATTTCTTTTGCTCATATACAATTCAAAATCCTTTGCATGTCTTATTGGAGAAATGTAATCAAGCTTATATTCTATCTGCATTCTTTCCAGCAGAATGGCCACATTTTTAGCTATTTCCATATCTGAATAACTGCCTGCAAGTATCATTACATCTGGAGTGTCATCCAATTCTTCAAATTCAATTTTTTCAAAGGTCTCTTCTGATAAAAAGTCTTTTTGGAAGTATTCACCTTCAATGCTTTCAATAAGCTTCTTTTCTCCAGCTTCAACCTTTTGCTGATATTCCTCTCTTAGCTTTGAAATGTTTTTTGCAATCTCATCATCATAGCTTGCAATGATTTCCCCTGCAAGAATGGCTGCATTGTCTCCCCTATTGATTCCAACAGTGGTTACGGCTGTAGGGAATGGCATTTGAACGCAAGCGTACAATGCATCAAGTCCACCTAATGCTCCATCAACGGGAACTCCAATCACAGGCCTATGTGTATAGGCAGCTATTGCACCTGGCAAATGTGCAGCCAGTCCAGCTATTCCTATAAAAACTTCTACACCTTCATTTGTTGCATCCATAACCAATTTCTTAACCTTATCATGAGTTCTGTGTGCTGATGCAACCTTAATACTATATGTAATTTGGAGCTTTTCCAATATTTTAATAGCTTTCATGGCTATTTCCTTATCAGATGCACTTCCAAGAATTATCATTACCTTTGGAATCATTTAATTTCTCCTATAAGCGTTCTTAAAATATGATGAATTGTTAGTCTGATCTTGTATCTTTCCCATGTTTTTATTCCATTGAATTTCAAGATAAATTTAGATTATATTTATATTTATTGTTACTATTATATAATTATTATAATTTTTATAATGCTTTTTATAAAATAAAATTATATAAAAAGGGGTTTTTAATTCACTCCTTTATTTTTCAAAAATATTTAAATAATAAATTTTTTATAATTATACATGTAATGTCTAGAATTTATGAGCAAATTATGGACTTTTTGTAATTATTCATTAATGTCTAGAATTTATGAGCAAATATTTAAATTTGGGATTAATATGGTTAAAATTTCAGTTGTCATACCTATTTACAATTGTGAGGAGTATCTTGAAGAGTCAATTAGGAGTATTCTTAATCAGACATTCAAGGATATTGAGATTGTTTGTGTTGATGATGGATCCACAGACAATTCATTAGATATCTTAAACAAGCTGGCATCCGATGATTCTCGCCTAAAGGTTTTTTCACAGGAAAACCAAGGTTCAAGTTTTGCAAGAAACAATGCCTTAAGGAAAGTCAGTGGGGATTATGTCTACTTTTTCGATGCAGATGATTATCTTGTTGAGGATGCTTTGGAAAAAGTATATGCCAATGCGATAATCAATGATTCAGACATTGTATTCTTTAAGTATGACCAATATAGGGACAATAAATTTTTTAAGCATTTGGGGCTTGATATAGAGGAGCAGTTTCCCAATGTTGACTTTAATGATTTCACATTTGATTGTTACGATTATAGGATTCGCGCTTTCAGAGGTCCATTTGCCCCTTGGTTTAAGTTATATAAAAGAGATTTTTTAGATAGATACTCTTTTGAGTTTCCTGTGAATTTAAATCATAATGATGTTCCGTTTCATGTGAAAACTTTTTTAAAGGCTTCTAAAATTTCTTTAGTGCCAGAATATTTGTATCATTATAGATTGGATAATCCAAATTCAATTTCCAACACTCGTTTAAAGAATTTTAAGGATATTTTCAGCATTATTCAAATAGTTGAGGATTTCTTAAGGGATGAAGGTTTATTTGAAGAATTTAAAAAGGAATTTGATTATTTCAAGATAAACCGTATTACTTATGAGATATCAGGAAGGCCAAATGAATACTTTTTAATAGCAAAGGAGCAGCTGTCTGAAATTGATTTGGAAAATGAGCTCTTATCTAAAAATGTTTCATTTAAGGCAAAAACCATTTTAAACTCAAATTCTATTGAGGAGTATAATTCTAAAATTGAAGTGCATAGACTGACCAATAAAAATAAGAGGCTGTCAGATAATTACAATGCATTGAAGGAGCAAAATGAAAGTCTAAAGAAGGATTTAAGTAAAACTAAGAAAAAAAATAAGGAAATGCTAAGTTCTAATAGTTGGAAAATAACCAAGCCTTTAAGATCATTTAGTCAACTGTTTAGAAAGATTAAATAATTTCCAATAATTTAAGTGTAATTTTAAATATTTATTAGATGGATAGGAATATGGCAATTTTA
>JAUNXF010000075.1 GCA_030539935.1 Methanobrevibacter sp. | reverse complement strand
TTAAAGGTCTTGTATTCAAAGGAACATCCTATAAACACAAATGATTGTGAAATAAACCAAAATGAAAAGAAGCATAAAGTCAAGGGCAGCGTTTCATTCATGCCTCCCGTTGCTGGATTGATGATTGCTGGTGAGGTAATAAAGGATATTGCTGGCGTATGACTTAAATCATTTTTCCTCAACCATCTTTCCGCTCATGTGGTCTATTGTTATTTCATAAAGCTCTGTAACATCCAAAAGCCTGTCAATCTCATCTTTTGTTTCCTTTTCACTTGGGAAGAACTTGTTTCCCAATTGGGTGAGCTTTTCTATTTTTGCATCTCTGTCTTCTATTGTTCTCATTTTTCCAAAGACAATAACGCTTTTGAATGTGTACCACCAGCTTTCTGACTTGGTTCCCTTGTCCATTACGCAGTAGGAAACCTTTTCATGCTTTTCAATTGCATCTCTTTTATGGCTGTCCTTAATGGTGCCGTGGAAATATATCTTTCCATCTGAATAAACATGGCTTAAAGGTACAGCATAAGGATAGTCATCATCACCAAGAACTGCTAGAACGCCTCTAGGTTCTTTTATTAAAATGTCAATGCATTCTTCTTCATCTAATGCCTGTTTTGCCCTTCTCATTTTTCTAAACATATTTTAATATTTGTAAAAACTTATAAAAATAGTTGATTTTTTAATATTGGAGTTTTAGGATTATCTTTTAAAAGTAGTAATTATTTCAAGAGTTTAGATTAGGAATAAAAATAGTAATTATTTCAAGAGTTTAGATTAGGAATAAAAATAGTAACGCCATGGAGAGGATTTGAACCTCTGGTACTTCCGTACTTCCGCTCTCCAAGCGAATGCTTTAAGCCGGACTCAGCCACCATGGCAGACAAAGTGAGGATAGAAAGATTTGAACTCTCAGCACTTGGTCTGGAGCCAAGTATTTTAGCCATTAAACTATATCCTCACATGATTAATTTTTCAAATAACGCCATAGAGAGGATTTGAACCCCTGGTACTTCCGTACTTCCGCTTTCAGGGCGGATGCCTTAAGCCTGACTCGTGCCACTATGGCAAAGGAACAATATTAAGTGGACCTGCTGGGATTTGAACCCAGAGTCTTCTCATTGCAAGTGAGAGGTCATGCCATTAGACCACAGGCCCATTCAAATGGTATTTTTAGATATTTTAGGTGTTTGAACCCTATTTAAAATTTCTTTGGATTAGAATCCAAAGGAGTGCTTTAGCTGGGAGTTGAACCCAGATTTCGCCGTTGGAAGCGGCGGGTGTTGCCATTACAGTACTAAAGCATTTATAGACCTAATGGGATTTGAACCCATAATCTTCTAGTCCGTAGCTAGATGCTTTTTCCGTTAAGCTATAGATCCAAAATAATTTTTTTAGAAATTAAAACCTATGAAAGTTCTTAAGATTAATTCTCAACTAAAAATTATTTGATAGGCCTAAGAGGTGAAGTCCGGATTTGCACCGAAATAAAGCTGGTTTGCAATCAGCTGCCTTCTAGTCGGCCACATCACCAAGGGACACATAAGGGATTCGAACCCTTTCCACAAGCGTCACAGACTTGTATGCTAGCCATTACACCAATGAATCCATAAGATTGAAATAGACATTGATTTTGAATTAATATAAACGTCCCCACCGGGAGTCGAACCCGGGTCCAATGGCTGACCACCAAAGATTCTTGGCCTCTATACTATAGGGACATTGAAATGATTTTAATAAATTTTTTATTTAAAATTGGCCTGGAGGGATTTGAACCCACGATCACTTGTATATCAGACAAGCACCTTAACCAGACTTGGCCACAGACCATATTGATTAATTCAATTCTCTAGCTTGTCTTAATTTAAAGTTGGCCTGGAGGGATTTGAACCCCCGATTTCCTGCATGTAAAACAGGTACCTTAACCAGGCTTGGTCACAGACCAATTTAAATCATGACTTGATTAGAGAGGATTATTATTTAAATTTGGTATTTTATTTTTTTTAAAATCTTAAACGGTGTGAATGGGATTTGAACCCATGAGTGTTTTACCACAGAGGATTAGCAGCCCTCCGCCCTACCTGGCTAGGCCATCACACCTAAAGATTCATGCTTCTACCGAGACTCGAACTCGGATTGCCGGATCGAAAGTCCGACGGGTTTGCCTATTACCCCATAGAAGCAAAGTGGGCCCAAGGGGATTTGAACCCCTGATCTCCCGGTTAAAAGCCGGATGCCTTATATCCAGACTTGGCCACAGGCCCATTTCACAATTTACTGGGGGTTGAAGTTGTTACGCTCCAACCCGCACAAGGTGACAAATATTGCATATTTTGTAAATATTATTTCCTAAGGGGATAAGAACTAATATCTTAAGCGATTCTAAGAAGATTCGAACTCCTATCTCCCGGTTAACAGCCGAGTGTAATACCTATTATACCATAGAACCGATGCATTGGTTGATAACAATTTTCATTTAATCAAATTGTCTAAATATTATTTTAATTAAATGGGACAGCCAAGATTCGAACTTGAGTCTGATGCTTCCAAAGCACCTATGCTAGACCACTGCACTACCGTCCCAGTTAATGATCATATTTGGAATCTACATTACAATCCCAATTTAATGATCATATTTGGAATTTTAATATCTTTTTTATGTTTTGAGTCTCTGCGAAGGGATTCGAACCCCCATAAAACAGCTCTACAGGCTGCCGCATAACCTCTCTGCCACACAGAGAATTTTGAAGGAATATATTCTCAAAGATTATTATGGTTGAGATATTTTGATTATATGTGCTTATTTAGGTATTTACGGAGGAAAATATGTAAAATTTGATAAAATAGAGAGAATATATTCCTTTTTTTTTTAAATATAGTTTAAAACTATTTTAAATGGGACATGCTGGATTTGAACCAGCGATAAACGGATCTTCAGACCGTCGCTTTCCCACTTAGCTAATGCCCCAAACATTTTTCAACTAAGAAGTATTGTGTAAAATTAAGTTAAAGGTTAATTAAGCCAGGTGTGTGTTATGATTAATTAGGTGAATATTTGACTAGAATTAACTATTAGTGTATAATATTATTAGAAGAATTTTTTAAAATAGAGGCTTAAAAAATCCTTTAACTTAATTATAAAAATGATTAAAACTATATTTTCAGGAATTTTCTAAATCCTAAATAGTATGTCTTCAGGAATTATATAATCCCAAATAAACTTGAACTGTGTGGTGAATGGTTGGTAGGTTGGTGTGTGTTAGGTGTTTTATGGTTTTTGTAATCTTTAGATGTTTTTTCAATCTTTCATCTAAGTTTCCAACACAAACCTGTTTACCACATCTTCACCATGAATGGAGCTATAGTTGCAGGCACAATTCCCTTTGGAATGGCTATATCTATTGCCCTCATCAATTGAAGATTTGGGATCAATAAAATTATCAATATAAATATTCATTTTATCACTATCTCTGTTTTTTTCATTAAATTGTTTTTCAACGTTTTTCAATAATATTTGCCTATTTTTTAAAAAGATAATTTTTCATTATCTTTCCATAGCCGAGATGGGATTTGAACCCATGATGAGACTAACTCCACGGATCTTAAGTCCGCTGCCTTACCACTTAGCTACACGGCTATTTGATTTTGATGTTTTTTATCATCTTCAATTAAAGTTTTGTTTTGGTTTATATATAAATCGAATAAAGCTTTTGCTTTATGGATGTTTTTTATAGAAAAATCTTTTAAGAGATTTTCATTTTCATTTCCAGAAATCTTTTTAAAAGATTTTTAATAGCTGAGATGGGATTTGAACCCATGATGAGACTAACTCCACGGATTCTAAGTCCGCTGCCTTACCACTAGGCATTACACAGCCATTTCATTATTGACGATCTTTCTCATCATCATTTCTTATTTTATTTTTGAGGATATATAAATCGAATAAAGAAAATGCTTTAGTTAAGAAATTATTTTAAAAAATAGCATATTGCAAATTAAGAGTAGATGGGATTAAAAAAAGGGCGAATTGAGAAAAATTAAAGAAAAGATAAAAAAGAGTAAAATCAGAATAAAAAAAGAAAAAAGAAAAAGTCAGTTACTTAAAACCAACTTTTAGATGATTCCAAAATCTCATCAACTATTATTTCTGCAGAGCCGATGTAGGTGTGAGGATCCATGATCCTTTCAACATCTTCCTTGCTTAGGAATTGGCTTGCATCAGGGTCTTCAAGAATAAGGTCTGCAAGGAGCAATTTTTCCTTATTTGCCTTAATTGCATTCTTTCTTGCTACCCCATAAGCTGTTTGCTTACCCATTCCTGCTCTGGTAAGTTCTGCCATCAATCTTTCAGCCATGATAAGGCCATTTGTGAAATTAAGGTTTCTTTCAATGTTTTCATCATAGAAGATAAGATTATTCATCAGTTTTATTGTAAGATTGAGAATGTAGTCAGTGAGAATGCAGGCTTCAGGGAACATGATTCTTTCACATGAGGAATTGGTCAGGTCTCTTTCATGCCAAAGAGGGTTGTTTTCCATAGCTGCATTTACATAAGACTTAACGATTCTTGCAACACCACAAATACGTTCTGCTGTAATTGGGTTCATCTTGTGTGGCATTGTACTGCTGCCCACTTGCTTTTCAGGGTCGAAATATTCACCTAATTCCTGAATTTCAGTTCTTTGCAGGTTTCTTACCTCAAGAGCTATTTTGCTTAAGGTAGTTGCAATGTTGGCAAGGGTTGCAATGAACTCTACATGATTGTCCCTTTGCAATACTTGATTTGTAATTGGAGCAGGCTTTAATCCAAGAATTTCAGATACTTTCTTATGGACTTCCCAACCTTGGGTTCCAAGTGCAGCGGTGGTTCCAACAGCACCATCCATCATTCCAAGACATACATTGTCCTTTGCATGCTGCAATCTGTCATATTGTCTGTGAAGCTCATCGGCCCAGATTGCAAACTTCATGCCGTAGGTGGTAGGAAGTGCATGTTGGCCATGGGTACGGCCGATACAGACTTTAGTCTTGTTCTCTTCAGCTAACTTGAGGATGATTTTAGTTAATCTTTCAATCTTTTCTTCCAAGACTTCAATGGAATCCTTTAAAAGCAATGAATTGGAACTGTCTACAATATCATTAGAGGTTGCTCCAAAATGAACATATTCTCCTGCCTCTCCTTCACAGACTTCACTCAATCCTTTTGAAAGGGAAGCGATATCGTGTTTGGTTTCAGCTTCAATTTCACTTACACGTTCCAATGTAACATATTTTACATTTGCTTTGGCTTTGATTTCATCTGCATATTCCTTTGGTATGATTCCAAGTTCGCCTTCAGCTTGAGCCAATGCAGATTCAATGTCCAGCATTCTTTGCTGTTTGTTCTCTTGCTCCCAGATCCTTTTCATTTCTGGAGTTCCATATCTAAATTCAATTGGATGTATTGCCATTTAAACTCTCCTGTAATTATAGATAATTTCATTAGTTAATATTATTTTATGTTTTTAAATTCTAATAATAATTTAATAGGAATAATAGTATATCATAATTTAAAATTATTAATTTAGAATAACATTTTTATTTTTGAATTTTAGATTAAATATATTTTATCAATTTTCATATTATTTTTTGATATTATTGGAATATCCAAAAAATTTTCATAAAGATTTATAAATTACAATAATAAACTATTATTAGATATAATTTAATTTTTTGGGTGATATGTATGGATTTCAGTGTAAAGGATTTTAATGTAAGGCTTCGAACCATTAGGCTTAGAGAATTAATCATTGCAGTGGTAATATCCTTTTTTTTAACAGGGTTTGTTGAGAATTATTTCAATGTGTCCTCTGGTGAGTTGGAATATATTCTTTTCTTCTGCTTTATGATGGTGTTCTTCTTAATTGCCACCTATGGTACAACTGGATTCAATAAGGATTTTGATGACCTGTTTAAACCCAGCAATTTTTTAAGGGTTCTGATATTGGCCATTTCAAATATGCTGATAGCATTTTTGATTCAATCATTAATGTCTCCTTTGGATTCAGTTCTTGGTTTAATAAGTTCAATCTCCATGCCTTTATCTGATGTTGGATATGGGGCAACCGATCCGCTGATTTTTCTTTTTGAGTTTTTTTCAGCAATAGTCATTGCACCAATATCTGAGGAACTGTTCTTTAGAGGAGTCCTATTCAATAGGCTAAAAATTAGAAAGGGATTTGTATTTGGTCTGATTGTGTCATCACTTATCTTTGGCTTATGCCATATTAATTATCCTGACCATTTTTCCCATGTAATCTACACTTGCATATTTGGAATGTGCTTATGCATCCTATATTCCAGAACAGATAACCTTTTATTGAATATGCTTGTTCATTCATGCTACAATATCTTGTCATATCTGGTTGTATACACACCTTTCCAATACCTTCTTATCAGTGATGGATTTAGTCCAATTATAGGCATTATGCTAATTTGCTCTTTAATATTCGTTCCAATTTATATCATCTATTTTACATTTAAGCTGAAATAGATTTCTTGTCATATAGGAAATGTTTTAAAAAAATTATTTTAAAGAATTATTTTAAAAATTATATAAAAAAATTAATTAATTTAAATAATTATATTAAGTATTTAGTAGATGATTTTAAAATTGTTTAAATTTCTTTAATTTTAATCTGGTGCATAAAATGGATTTTGATGTAACTGACTTTAATGTAAGACTTAGAACCATAAGGATTAGAGAAGTGATTTTAGCCATTATAATTGCCTTTGTCTTAGCAATAGTGGTGGCTATCGTTATTCCTGGCATAGGGGACAATGAAGATTTGATAATGATGCCCCTATTGATTTTCATCCTATTGTTCTTTGTGTGGGCTTTAAGAGGAACTTATGGATTGGGAAATAATTTTTCAAAGCTTTTTGAAAGGGATAACCGTCGTGAAATACTTTATATATTCTTAATCAACATATTGTTTGCATTTGTTGTAGTGGCTTTCTTTTCAAGCTTTGACGTACTTTATGGGTCATTATACCCTGATTCAGTCCCTATGTTGGATTTCACTCCTGAATCCATGGATTCTTTCACATTCCTTTTGGAGGCAATCTCCTCAATCATATTTGCGCCAATTCTTGAAGAATTGATATTCAGGGGAGTTTTATTCAATAGGCTGAAGATTAGGACTGGTGTCATAGCAGCTATGCTCATATCTTCCACAATATTCGCACTTGGACATGAATTTGGTGGAATCATCAGCGCATTTCTATTCGGAATGTGCATGTGCATCATTTATTTAAAGACAGACAACATTCTCATGACAATGTCCATTCACTTTATAAACAATCTGGTTGCAGTTTTCCTTGAAGCAGGCAATTTGGATGCATTTCTATTCCAAATGCCATTCTTGCCAATCACATTGCTGGTTTCTGTAATTTCAGGTCTTTTAATAATCTTATACATCTTTAAGGAGATTAAGCTATTGACGGCTTGATTTCACTTAATCATTTTCTTTATTCTTTAGCTATTCTTTTTTTATTAAATTATTTCTTCTTTCTCTTCTTTTTTATTAAAATATTGCTTTTACCTTAAACTTTTTTTCAATTTTAATGATCTAACCCCTATTTTTTAGATTTTTCCACTTGAAAAATAGAAACATTTATATAGGATGTAATATAATTTTTAC
>JAUNXF010000074.1:3662-7804 GCA_030539935.1 Methanobrevibacter sp. | reverse complement strand
TTAATTTTTAAGAATAGAACTGGTTTTTATATAAAATTTTTAATATTAGGAAAACAATATAAAATATAAGCAAATAATAAAAATTATTATTGGATTTTGGAAAATCAATGGAAAAGGAAGGATAAAATGTTTGAAGAAGAGCAAGACAATAAAATCTATAATCTCATAATTACCCGTGGAATCGACCAGGAAAACGAATATGGGAAATTTACAGAGAAGCTATACTCTAAACCTGACTTCTTATGGACTGAATCAATGGCAAGGGATTATGCTCCATTTGGTGAAAGCTTCTTTGAAAATGTGGATGTGATTGTGGTTTTATCCGGCATTTACAATTATAATCAAATGCATATAGATATTTTGATTGGAAAAGCTGAGGAATTCGACATTCCTATCCTTTTGGTAAGGCCTTATGGCATGGAAATAGTTCCTGAAGAACTTGAAGCCAAAGCAAAAGCAGTTGTTGGATGGAATGCCAATTGCATTGTTGATGACATCAGATCCATCGTCAGCGGTGACTACGATGAATTCTGCAATGAAGACTTTTAAAAAAAGTATTTAGATATTTTCCTTCATTTAAACTTTTAAAAAAAATAGATGATAACTTCCATTCATCATATAAGATTAAAACTTTTAAAAATAAAAAAATAATGATAAGCATAAAATATTATACTTATCATCCATTTCTATTCTACCAATTCCTCAACATGAGAAATGCCATCTTTTTTTGTAACTCTAATAAGAGTATCTGCAGCTGTTTCCAGTTCCTGATCGTGGGTAACTATAAGCATTTGAGGAATTACAGTCATACTATGCAAAACCTCAATTAGCTCTTGCCTACGGTAGCTGTCTAAATGGATAGTAGGTTCATCCAATAGAATAGTTTCAATATTTCCTTTAGACATGGCTTGTGTTATACCCAATCTTAATGAAAGGGCTATAGCAATTTTCTCACCACCACTTACATTTTCTATATTTACCTCTCCATCAGGGCCAAAAATGGAAATGTTATACTCATTATCCAAAATCAAGTCAGAATAATCGAAATTGAACTTTTCGAAGAAATCACGGGTATGCTTTTGAATCAATGGTCTGGAAAAACTTCTTAAGTCACCTTGGATACCATCTTTGCTGTATAAGGTTCTTAAATCTTCGAGCAAGGAATAATATTCATTAACAGCAAACAATTCATCTGCATTTTTCTTATTGACTTCAATGCTCTCTTCAATCTCTTCAATAGATTTTTCATACATTTCCAAAATATTGTCATTGACAGCTATTTTTTTAGAATATTGATTGAATTTTTCATTCAGCCTATCAATTAAGAATACCATATTCCTATAGTTTTCCTCATTATATTTGGAATCTTCAATAGATTTTTTAATATCTGCAATTTCCTTTTCCTTATTTTCAATTTCTTCTCCATTAGCCTTTATCTTTTCCTCATATTCCTCTTTACCTTTAATGGATCCTAATAAGATATGATATCTTGTATCCTTTTCGATCAGTTCATTGATTAATTCATTAAGTCTCTCTTCAGTAATTTCTAATGAAAGCATAGAATCAGAGGCAATGAATCGTTTCAATCTTTCATCTTCACTCCTTATATTGCCTGAAATAGTATATAATTCATCCTTAATTTTAGATTCATCTGGAGCGGACTTAAGAAGAGTGTTTGCTTCCAAATACTTTTTATGATGAGGTTCAAGCTCTTTAAACTCATTACTTTTAGATTCAATCTTTTTATCCAATTCATCAAGTGCTTCCTTTTTATCTTGAAGTTCCTTGATTTGAGTATTTATGAATTCCAATCTCCTATTGAATTTGTCCAAATCTCCGACAATATGTTTGTTCTGATATATCTTAGTTTTAATTGAATCTAGCTTTAATAAATTTTCATCTTTTAATGATTTGTCCTTATTTAATTTAGTGGAAATTTCATTATTTTCATTGATCTGTTTAGTATCATTAAATATTGTTTCCTCATACATACTTATCAGTTCATTTTTCTTATCTTCACTAATATCAGACTGACAAACAGGACATTTATTTTCAACTTTCTTAATATCAGACAATGGCTCATCCAGAGACTTGATCTCTTGCTTTAATCCAATTGTTTCCTTATTAATTTGATCAATTTCACTACTGACCTTTTCTATTTCCTCCCTTAGATTTATTCTGAGAGCTTCAACTGTTGAATCCAAATTGTTCAAATCATCATTGGTTTTTATTGGACTTACTCCCTCTCCAAATTCTGACAAGACTGAGGAGGAATCATTATAAAACTTTTCTAAATCATTAGCATATTGATTAATGTCATTGCATAAATTGTTTCTCTCTTTCTCCAATTCATCCATACGTTTTAATTCAGCGGACAATTCCACTTTCTGACTGTTTAAGACATTTATCTCACTTTCTAAAGCGATGAATCTTTCATGATTTTCCTTTTCAGATTCAATTGCAACTTTATACCCCTCAATTTGAGATATGATTTCCCTATTGCTTTTTTCATCTTCCTTAAATTTGTTTAAATTGATGAGAGATTCCTTGAATTCATTATATATTGGGAGTTTTTCTGAAAATGGTTTCAAAAGAATCATTTCCTTTTCATTTCTTAAGATTTCACCATATTTTTTTGTCAGCTCATCTCTCCTATTTTTCATCCCATCTAAACTCTCATCTTCATGCTCCAGCTTAAGCTTAAGGGATTCATATTCAGACTTTTGCTTATCCAATTCTTCTTTTTCTTTGTTCTTTTGTTCTATGTCTTCTTCTAGAACTCCAAACTCTTCTTTGAGCCTATCATTTTCATTAGTTAAAGTAAAATGTTTCTCTTTTTCACTTTTAAGCTGAAAGTTAAGTTCTGATTCAGGTTGGATCCTATCTTCTAAAATAGCCTTTCTTGTTTTATGGTCCTCCATTATTCTTGGAATATTTTCATAGGCCTTCTCCAATTTTTCAAGCTTTAACAGTTTACCAATTAATTTTTTACGAGTGGCTGGTGTTTTATCTATTAAATCAGCAATTTCTCCTTGCCTTATATGAATTGCATTTAAAAATGTGGATGAATCCATACTTAATATCTCTTCAATCAGTGAATCAACCTGCTTATTTCCTGAAGCAATCATCTCATAATTGCCATCATAGCTTTTATATAAATTTGATGTTGATTTGGAGGATGATTTGTTTAATGTCACTCCCCTTTCCACCAGATAATCATCACCATTTGCATAAAACGATAATTTGACCATCATCTCAATCTTTTCATTGATGTTCTTATTGGACCTGACTAAATCAGTGATGGTTTTAGTGCCATAGACCTTAAATAATGCAAATGAGATTGCCTCAAATATTGTGGATTTTCCTGCTCCATTCTGACCAACTATTAAGCTGATTCCTGAATTGAAATCTATTGCTGTTTTGGCATGTGACTTGAAGTTCTTTAATTCTAATCTTGTAAATATCATCATATCACCCTAAAAGTCATCAAAACTCATCTGTTTTGATTTTTGATTATTATATTCAGAATTCTTATTATATGAATCATCTAAGTTATTGTCTAAATAGTCCTCTAAACTATCAGATTCATCTCTTTGAGAAGCAGATTCTGAATCTGATTTTTTCATCTTAGATTGATTTGACTGTAAATCTGATTCCTCTAAATTATAATAATGTTCCCTATAATACACATCAGAAATTACCTTGGCATCATCCACTTTTCCAAGAGATAAGTCTTCCAACAGCTTAACGGATAAGTTTCCTTCATCCTCGCCATATTTTTCGCATACCTTATCATATAATACCTTAATAGGGTCCAACACTTCATCACCAGGAGGGATATCAGGCACATTTGCTTCATCTGGCTTGAATCTTGGCCTTAAGATCAAAACATCATCCCTTAATGTAGTTTTAATAGCATCATAAATCTCAGCACTGCTGAAATCGCCACCGACAACTGATAATTCAAGCATAGGCTTATTATCTAATGACTGAATCTTCTTCTTAATTATAGGCAGGCATTCATAAAACTTATCGTAATTGATGACTGCTTGAATGAATTCTCTTGGCAAGTCTATTTTTACTCTTTCAATCTGTGGTTTTTCATCGCTTAAATCAACAACTACAAAACCTTTTCCAAACTT
>JAUNXF010000074.1:0-3652 GCA_030539935.1 Methanobrevibacter sp. | reverse complement strand
AGACCAATTTACCTTTTCCGAAGTCCTCTTCAATATAATTATGAATATGGCCCATTGCATAATAATCAAAATTCTTTGGCATTTCATTCAATTCAACTTCAAAGCTATGTTCATACATCCATTTGTCAATTCCCTGATGAGACACTAAAATGGATTTAAGATATTTATCTGCAATCTTGGATAATTGTCCATATGTATTTTTTAAAGCCTTGCTGTTAATGCTGGCAGTATATGGAATTCCACAGATTAAAACGCCACCTTCCATATAAGCAGGATTATCTGGGCTGATTAATTTAAGGCCAATGTCCTTGAATATGACTTGTGGAGGAAGAGAGCCTTCCCTTAAAATGGAATCATGGTTTCCAGCAATTGCATAAATAGAAATTTTCGCTTCCTTTAATCTGATTAAAGCCTTTTGAAATGCAATCAATGCCTCTGTTGGAGGCCTGTTGTTATCAAATAAATCACCGCTATGAATTACAAAATCAACATCTTTCTCTATTATCTTATCAATATTCTTTGCAAACACATCATAAAAGTCTGTTTCACGTTCAAATAATCCAAATTGCTTATGGCCTAAATGACTATCGGACAAATGTGCAAATCGCATCTATATCACCCTCTATCTTTTCAATTTTAATAATATTCATCTAAAATAATTTATAATCGTTTTTAAATATACATTATAAAATAATGTAATCCTTTTTAAATATACATTATAAGGATTTGGCATTTATTAAATCTTTCTAAAATCAATATCCTCCACTTAATCTTTTGAATTGATCCAACTGAATTTGCAATTCTTTCTCATCATCTTCCTTTTTGCTTTTCCATTGCTCAAGGATATCCAAATCTCCACCACGTTGTCTTCCCTTAAACTCATTTATCTTAACAAGTGTTGGAACCTTTGTCATAAGCCCTAAGACAAGTGCCTCACCTATGTTCAATGAAGGCAGCTGCTTCACCAAATCTTCACTAAGGCTTTCGCTTGCTGTTTGAACATGCTTTTGGTCCTTTGGCTCAACCAATCTGAGTATAATCATATTGTTTGCCTGTGATAATGTTTCCCCATCAACTGACTTAGGGGATTGGCTTACCAAACAAAGGCCTAAGCCGAACTTACGACCTTCCCTTGCAATACGTGTTATCCAGTATTTGCTGTTTGGATTTCTATTCTGAGGAGCCAATATATGGGCCTCTTCCACTACAAAGAATACAGGAAATGACAATGCATCATTATCACCATGTCGGACATACCTTTTCCTGCTTCTAAGTGACCTTCTAAGGACATGTGCCACCAGCACTTCAGCAGTATTCTCATCCACTTGCCCCAAATCAAGGACATTTGCCATTCCAGGCTTTATTTGGGTTAGGATATCCCCCATATTTACATTCAATAATTTATCATACTTTACATTCAAGTCCTCTATCTTATTGATTACATCCATAATGTTTTTCTTATTGCCGGTGTCATATTCGTCATCATTATACCAATCATCCAATATCAGGTATAATAATTCAATGAAATCGACTGTGCTTGCTGTTCCTTCCTGAACTTGTTTTCTTGCCTTATTGAATGCCCTTCTAAAGTATCTCTCCTGGAGAGGGGCATTGGAAGGAATGCTTGCCAATTTCTTTATCTCAGCAAATTCCATATATTGGGGGTTGATCATAGGCTCTATGACATTCACCTTTCCATTGGTGAATTCGGCATCCACATACTCTGAATGCATATCAAAAACAAGCATGCATCCATTATACTCCAAAAGCCCATCTATGATTACGGAAACTGTATTTGACTTACCTGCACCTGTCATTGCAAGTATTGCCAAATGACGTGACACCATCTTGTTAATGTCAACTCCCACCTCTACATCATCATTGTTAATGAGATGACCCAGCTTCAAGGAGTTTTCAATATGGAATATCTTTTCCAAGACTTCAGATGGGGCAGGATATATTGGTGTTCCAGGTGGCGCTGGAGTTCTTGGCAATTTCAGACTATCATTCACGTCACCAAGGATTGAAATATTCCCCCTTATGTAATAGTCATCCCCCTCTATTTCGCGTATCTTGGCTATGGTCTCTGGATCATATATCTCATTATTCAATGAAACGCTTCCACGAACCATTGACTCAATCATTCCAAGAATCACCTTTCCATCATATTCAAGTGTTACATATTCACCCACCTGAGGCATTTCCTTTGAAATGAAGCTCACTTCTACAAGGGATGTTTCTCCTATGCATCTACCTATCATTTTTAAACCTCTAAACTCAATTATTTAATGTAATTTTTATTTTTTTCTAATTCAATTAATTATAATTTGATTATTCGTCTTTTGACAATTAATAATCATTAATTTAGCATTTCACGTCCTGACTTATCCAAAAATCCAATGATTTTGGACAAGCTGTTCATATCCTGATTTGAAATGACAACATCCTTATGTGCCTTTTTAAGTAAAAACGGATATCCTTCTGTAGAATTTGATTTTATGGCACTTAAAACCTGCTTTATATCATCCTCTTTGGCATAAAAAGGCAGCTCAATCTTTATTATGTTCTTGTTATCCTCAAGTCTTGCAAAGAATATTGTAAACCAAAGCTCCCTAAAGAATTCGTTTTCAATGGGAAAATCATGCTTGGTCTTATAAGTCACTTTTCTATAATATGGCTCGCTATAGCCGGATTTTCTGGTTAAGCCATCTAAAATGGCCATATCAGGAATATTCGCATGGAATATCTCATTGCTTGAGGAAGTCTTTGATATTGCTATTATCCTCTTTTTGTTTTCCAATAGATATTTTAAGGCTATCAGATTCTCCAAGCTCTCCAAAAATGTTATCAATGCATATTCATCAATATTCTCATCTTCAAAAAGTTCCCTAAACTCCTTCTTGAAATTGAATGAGGATAAGCTTAATTCATCAGACTGTATTTCAGATTCAAGCTTTTCCTTCACTTGAGAGATTATATTGGCTTTGGATTCTGGAGAAATGCTTTTTTCCACTGGAATAGGGCGAATCAAATCCCCTAAAATGGATCCATCATCCATATAATAATCAATATCATAGTCATTGAATGTCCTTATTGCTGTCTTTATCTCGAATATGCTCATCATATTTCGCAATCTGTCCTCTAAAAATGACTGATGAGGTATGATGTCCAATTCTGCAGATTCGATTGTCATCAGTCTTGAATCTGCATCATTTGGATTATAGATAAGTGATTCAGCAGCCACTGCATAGAAGTTGAAGCTGAGATACTTCTTTTTATTGTAGCTTCCATCCCCTGCAGCAAGTATGATGCTTGAATCCATTGGAGCTATTTCCTCTTCATGCCATTTGGATTCAATGTCAATCTTAGTTTCCTTATATTCCTCTAAAGGCTCATTGATCAGTCCTTTCTTTCTAATGGCCTCACTATATAACGAATTTAACATGATAAAACCTAAATTATAATTATTCATTTAATTTTTAATATTATTCTATATTAAAATATCATCTTAATATTATAAATTTTTTTATAATATATTATATTTTTAAATAATTATTAAAGTTTAGAAAGAGCATTTGAAAAATATGCATTTATAACTATAAAAATTTAGAAAAAAACTAATAATTAAAATAAAAAAAGAAAAGAAATAGAT
>JAUNXF010000153.1 GCA_030539935.1 Methanobrevibacter sp. | reverse complement strand
GTCAAATTTTTCATTTTAGTTTTTGGATTAAGTCAAATTTTTCATTTTTACCTATTTTATGATATCAAAGACTAACTATATTTGGTGTGAAATATGGAAATTGGTGTAGTTGTACATGGTCCGGGAATTGTCGATTCCGGTTGGGCTAAAAGGATCATTGATATCCTGTCTAATTTTGGCAATGTCCGTTGTCGTTTAGGTGGAACAATGGGCAGGACTGCAGTAATCGATGCAGGTTTGGAAGATGTCATTGACATCTCATTAAAATTATTGCCTAGTCAATCATTGGAGCTATTTAATAGAGAGCATGTTGATGTGATTTTCTTATTGAATTATGGAAAATCTCCAGAAACTGGGCGTGTTTTTGGCTATAAGGTATTCAATCATTATTTTAAACAAATTTCAAATGAGGATTTCTTGGCTACAAACCATAAGCCATTATATGAGTCAAGCATTCCAGTTATTCAAATTGAAAGGCCTGGTGAAGAGGATGGTTCAATCATTAGTTGGAATGTGGTGTTGAATGAGCAGTTGGCTAAAAGCAGAAAAAGCAAAAGGGCAAGGTTAGGCCTAGGCAAAAAGAATATGGTGGAATCTTTATCCTTTAATTTTGAAGAATTATTTGGTGGTTTGAAGGCAGCTTTGGATTTAACTGAAATCACACCTGAAGAAGTTGTTTCCATGTATTTGTCAAATACTCAGGAGAGTGAGGATGAAAGAGAAATTGAAAGGATATTGGAGTCTTATGAGGACTTTAAAACAAGCAATTACACCTATCGTAAGATTCATGGAGTTAGTCCAGATGAAAATATATTTATAAATGGTATTGTTGTTGGTTATTCCAATGCAGATTCCATTGTCCTAGTTGCTCGTGATGGAATGATTGTGGACATTATCAATGGGACTGTCAAATATCATGGTATTGAGAAGATAGGCCCTGTTGATTTGGAAAGGGTGATAGTTAAAACTGGCCTTCTCCGAAAGGCTGATGATGTAAGTCCTCGCATATTGGATCATAATGACATATATGTAAAGGATACTGAAAGAAATATCTATTCCGGTGAAATTTCAGAGGATGAGCATTCCTTTAAAGTGGCTTATGTTGACCATGCAGCTTATGATATCTATAAGTTTAAGGACTTTGATTTGGTTGTCACTATTGGTGATGACACTTCTTTAGTGGCGTCTGATATATTGTATCGTTTAAACATTCCAATAATTGGAATTACCGATGGGGATTTGGATAAGGTTGTCGAAAACGGTTTTGTGAATGAAAGGTCAACATTCATTGAGGTATCTTCAGGTTTTGATGATATTGTCGGACATTATATCAATGATGAGCTGTTTTTATCCAAAGACACTTTAGAAGTTCCATTTGATGATGAAGGGGAGTCTGTTGAAGAGTTTAAGTCAGTGATGTTCAATGTATTCAAATCTCATGTATTGGAAAAGATTAAGGATATTGTGCCAAGCTTTATTGAAAAGGACCATGAATATAATGTGATTGGCTCCTATCATGAGGTTGTTGATGAAAATCCTGAATTGGTCGAAAACTTGGATGAGTTTATAGATGGATTCGAATATGAAGTTTATGAAGAAACTGATGAAGTTTATGAGGGAACCGATGAAGTTTATTTAGATGGGGATTATGATTCCAACGTTGAGGAAATATATGTTGAACATGATTTGGAAGAGATCTCTGATGATGAACTTGAGGAGATAATAGTTGAACATGGTTCCGCTGAATATGAGGAAGTTTATCTTGATGAGGATGATTCTATAATTTATGTAGATGATTATTCTGAGGGGGAATCTTTTGTTGAGGAATCCCCTGTTGAAGAGATTTAT